>JAYVQF010000068.1:0-2574 GCA_043777195.1 Thermoanaerobaculia bacterium | reverse complement strand
GCGAGCCCACAATGAGATGCTCGAATTCCCGCGCCGTCGCCAGCCCTTCATGCGGCAGTCGCCGCAAGGAGCGCAGCGCGTCGATGAACAGCGAAACCGATTCGCCCACCGCCAGGAGATAGTCACGCGCGCCGGCCCGCCAAGCATCCGGAATCATCGCCTGCCACCGCCCGGGAGCGGCGCCTCTACCGGGTTCTCGGGCCCGGGGACCGTCCCTTCCGCCGTGGGTTTCGTCACGGCATCCGCCAGCGCTTCCGGCGGAATGACCCGCTCCGCCGCCTCGCGCCGCAGGGTCATCTCATCGAGCCAACGGCGCGCCGTCTCCTGACCGCCCAGTCCGAAGGCCAGCGCCAGCGCCAAACAGAACGATCCGAACACCACGGTGAAGGCGATGATGACGATCTCGCGGGCGATATTGAGATGGTCGAGTGCGGCGGCGCCGCAGAAGAAAAAAACCGCGCCGTAAACAATGTCGCCGATCATCGAGGCGAAGGGGACATCGGCGCGCTGGGCCGCGTTCTTCACAATGTCCTTGAGCACCGCCGCACCCATCAGGCCGAACACCAGAATGCCGAAGGCGATGAGCAAGCGCAGTCCGTATTCAATGACCTGCTCCACCACTCGCGCGGTGGCGGGCGAGTCCAATTTCTCAATCGCCATCAAAAGAAAAAAAGCGATAACCACCCACTGCAAGAGCCGCGCGAAGATCCGCGCGGTGGACAGGTTGAACCCATTGCGGCGGAAAAAACGGTCGAGTCCCGAGCGCGCGGTGAGAAGATCGAAGCGGGCCGCCGCCAGCATCCGCTCGCACACCGCGCGCACGAACAGGCCCAGCAGCAGCCCGGCGAACAGCAAGAGCGCCGCGCGGCCGAATGCGGCAAGCGTCGGCCAGCTCTCGGGAAGAAAGGAGGGGGCGGAATTCATGGCGCGCGGAGAATATGATACCCGCGCCCGGCCGTGAACCGGGCGGTCGGCGCGCACTTGCATCCCGACCGCGAGCGGCCTAAATTACCCTTTCTCCGCGTTACCCATCTCGCCCTCCCTTCCGTCATCCCCTGAAAAATTTTCTTCACGGAGCCGATTCCATGCCGAACTTCCGAGCTGACACCGCCTTTGAACCCCAGGAAGCCCTATTCGCTGACGCCGCAACGCCGGCGGAAACGGCCGAGAGTCTGCCCTTCCTTTCCTTGTTGGCCGCAGCTGATTCTCCCGATGAAAAGGAGAAGGGCGACGACGACGATAAAGATGACGATCTGAAAGACGATGATCTGGAAGATGATGACGACGACGATGATGATGACGATGATGAAGATGACGATGAGGACGACGAAGATGACGACGATGAGGATGACGACGACGACGATGACGATGACCTTGATGACGACGACGACGATGATGACGACGATGACGACGAGGAAGAATGACCCCGTCTGATTCCCCCCCGGTGCTTGCGGCCGCGGATCTGGAGCATGGCTTCGGTCCGCGGCTTTTGTTTTCCGGGCTGGCATTTGAGTTGCGCGCCGGTGAACGGCTGGCGCTGACCGGCCCCAACGGCGCCGGAAAATCCACGCTATTGAAAATTCTCGCCGGGCTGCTGCGCCCCCGGCGTGGAACCGCGCTGATTTGCGGCGAACCGGCCGGCCGCCCCGCTGCGCGTGCCGCGCTCGGCTGGCTGGGCCATGGCGCCGGCTTGCAGCCCGCGCTTACGGGCCGGGAAAACCTGGAATATCTCATACGCGTCACGCGGCCCGCCGCGATGGCGCAGTGGCCCGCGTTGGTTGCTGCTTGGGATTTGCAGGAATTGCTGGCCCCGCCGGCGCGAATACTCAGCGAAGGGCAGGCCCGCCGCCTCGCACTCGCTGCCGCCTTTGCCGGAGAGCCGCCGCTAGTGCTGCTGGATGAACCCTTCACTGCGCTGGACAGCGGCCATGCAGAACGGTTGCGCGCGGTGATCGCGCAATACCCGGGCGCGATTGTTTTTGCGACGCATGATGCGGGAATGGTTGGGCTGGCGTCGAGGACGATGAGGCTTTAGCGGGTCAGTTATACAAGGGAAAGTGGCGAAGGGGAAGCGAAATGCGCGTCAGAACGCGCGGCCGATGGCGAAGTGGAAGACACCCTGGGGTTCGCCGGGCAGCGGGCTGAAGGGGCGGCCGTATTCGAGGCGCAGAGGACCGATGGGGGAAAGGAAAAAGAATCCCGCGCCGTAGCTGGGACGCAAACCGGAAAAATTGATTCCCCGGGCGCTGACATTGCCGGCATCCACGAAAAACGAGAGGAAGGTCTTGCGCTGTGCGCCCACGGGAAAGCGCAGTTCCTCGTTCAGGATGAGTTGGCTGAGGCCGCCCAGCGCATTGCCCGTCAGTGGATCGGCCGGGCCGAGCAGATCACGGCGGAAACCGCGCACAGTGCCGTCGCCGCCGGCATAGAAGCGTTCCGAGAGCGGGAAATTTTCGAAGGCCAGCGGCGTGCTGATCCAGCCGGCGCGCAATCCCTGCGCCCACACCAGATTGGCGACCGGCTGGTAATGAAAGGCCGCGAAGGTCAGCTTGGTGAAGCGCACCGTGCTGCCTG
>JAYVQF010000067.1:0-2574 GCA_043777195.1 Thermoanaerobaculia bacterium | reverse complement strand
GGTAATTTTTTTTCCTTCGCCACCGAAGTGATCAGCCCCTGGAAATAAGCGGTCAATTCCCCTTGCAGCGACTCAAATGATTGGGTCTCCCGTTCTTTCACCCACCACACAAAGGCGTAGGACCAGTAATCCGGCGCCTCCGGCTTGAACATGCCCGGGGCAAAACGCAACTCTTCCGTGCCGCGATGCGCGATCGCCGGCGCGAAGTCGAGCGGAAAAGCAATCGTCTCCTTTTTCCACCCGGCGGGCACAGGCCAATTGCGGGCGGGAGAAAATGTCCCACCGGGCGCTGATTTGCGTCGGGCTTTCCTGACCGGTGCAGAGCCCGGGCGGGGCACGGGGGGTGAATCCCCGGCGGCAAGGTGCGCGGATAAGCAGAGAAACGCGGGCAGAAAAATAGCAGTGGGTCGCATGACCGCAAGTATAAGACCCGATTCACCCCACCTGCCGAGTGAACACGACCGCGCCAGCGTTATAATTCCCGTCCCGTGGGGCCTTAGCTCAGTTGGTAGAGCGCTTCCTTGACATGGAAGAGGTCACAGGTTCGAATCCTGTAGGTCCTACCAGGCTCATTCTGAAAAAATCTCTTTAACCTCCGAAATCTAAAATAAATACAGGCGGAGGCTGATTTACCCGCCGCCCCCTGCTTACCGGGGTTTCCAGTAAGTTTCCGGTTTGAATCCAGAACCGCGACAGCTTTACTACTGGCCGAAAAGAATCGAATCTTTGTTGATCTTCTGACTCGCAATCACCGGTTCGAGGTGGTCGCCCATTACGCGGCAAGTCGCACGATCAGAATTGATCCGGAACCAGGCGCCGAGACTATGCGGATCGCCGTAGCGCAGGCTGCTGGTGGCGAGCAGCCGGGTTTGTGATTTGCCGTCGTCAGTGTCGCTATACACGACGGTCACGGCTTCGGAATTCTTGGGAAGATGAATCTTGAACCGATGCCGCGGGCTCAATGGTGACTGGTTGATCCATTCATGCTCGACCCGCAACGGCTCGGGGTGGCCGTAAGCTGAGAATACTTTCCCATCCATGAGCCTAATGGCCCACTGACGAAGTTCCGTTTTGGTGGCGGGCTCGCCGAACTCAGTTGTGCTTTCACCGAGCCAGAGCTCGAGATGGTCATCGTGGAGCCACACATTGGAGGGCCCGAACTGCGACGGGTCTTCTACTTCAATGAACAGGAGGTTGCCAGTGCGAAGCGCATGGATGATGGTGCCATCCCGCGATGGCAATGCCGCACCATGAATCGACCGATTCGCAGTGGCTGCGCAGCCGCCCAACGCAGTGGTTCGCCAGCCAGCCGCCGTGAACGACTTCGGTAAATCAATCATCGGGATTAGATTTGCTTCTGTGGAGAAAAGTGTTTTTTCTCCGATATTTGCATGCTCGCCTTGACCATCCTCGGAGAAAAGTTCGATCGTCTGCCATTCGCGCGTTGTGCCAAGAAAATGCAGAAAATCCCAGCCTAGATCCTGGAATAGAGTTTTTTCGGCGGGATAGCCATCCCCGGTATGACCGTACCAATGGTGAAAACTCTCCCGTGAGATCGTCAAGGGTGACAACATACCGATTTGCGTTTCTACGGTTCCAATGCCCGCAGAGGCATACTGCCGCCAATATTCAAAACAGTTATTGCCGATGCGCACCCGATAATTGCAGCGGGCCCCACAGTCTTCCGCCATAAGATTCGCACGGATGATGCGGGATCCATTGCTGACGACAAGCCAGTAATCAAATTGAGAGCTCTCAAGCTCGGCATCCTCCAGCGTCCAGCAGTGGCCATTCGCACAGAGCGGTTCGTCCGTTGAACCGAGGTTAAAGCTGGGTCCCAGCAGAAACACCTCGAGCGTGTTGCCCTGCTCGTCATGGCCGGCGTCGAATCGGTGCACAATCTGGCAGGGAGAAGGGCCTTTGCAAATGTGCTTGAGGATGCGTCGCGGCGGATGCAGCATCGGTGCGAGCAGAATTTTTGAAGAATCACCGGTCACGCAACCCGGGTAATTATCCGCAGCCTGTGCCGGTGGATTCCCGAGCTCCGCTCCCGGTGGCGCTTGCGCCGCCGAAGCAAGCGAAAAGGCCAGCGCGCCGATTGTTCGAAAAATAATTCGTCGCATGCGTTGATTATAAGATGGCGTATTGAGTGATTTATTGCGCTGGTCTCGCCCTCGGAATTCCCCGTCGCTTTTGCGGCGGCGTGAATTCCGGGCGCGGGTTTATCGCGCTGGATGATGAGGGCGTTGCGAGCCGCGCCCGTTGGCGAAGCGGCGATGACCTCTATCTCCCAGCGGACGAGATAGGTGACCGGCCTTTTTTGGCATCCGCTATCGTTGCCGTCATGATTATTCATCTTCCGCCTGAGCCGCTGCGGCTTGGGCAGAGTGTCAGCGTTGAATACGGCGATGAATTAATCGCTTGAATGTCCAGCCGGGCAATGTCCGATGGAGTAGCCTCCAACCGCGTCATTACTCATCCTTCATCCTTCCGCCTTCATCCTTCTCTTTTCATCCTTTCCCCATCGCTTCCCCCATAATTCCCCGCTGCCGATGGATGAATTCCCCGTTGATC
>JAYVQF010000066.1:0-2591 GCA_043777195.1 Thermoanaerobaculia bacterium | reverse complement strand
GGCGGTACGCACCCCGATTTTTAGATGACCTGAGTCGTGATGCCGGGCAAGCCACACTGAGCGAATACGGAACCACACGGTGAGTCTCAAAAATTGAGATAATTGCATCCCATTTTCCCCCGAGGTCTATCTTGCGTCATTTCCCTTTCTCATACCTAGCGCTTCTCCTTCTTCTTCTGGCTCCGGCCAGTCTCGCTGCCAAAGGGCGCAAACCCGTAACGGTTAAATCGCCGGCGGCATCAGGAGTTCCAGTGACTGCCGCGCCTGCTGCACCCGAAGCTGATCCGGATCAACCCGCATTTGGCGTCTATGACGCGGGCGGCGATCAGGATCCAAAGTCGCCCTGGGGCCGCAGCCCGCTGATTGACCGGATTCTATGGGAGCGTGAAGGCCGGGTCGGGCCGGATGGAACCTTCCCGCCGGCGGCGCGCATGAACAGCTTCCGCGAATGGCAGGCGCAACAGCAGCGCGTGAAGAGCCTGCTGCGCCAGCCGGCGGCGCCTGCGGCAGCCAACCCCGGCACGATGTGGAATTCGATCGGCCCCAAACCGATCCTCAACGGCGCGACCGCCAATTCCGGCCGCGTCACCGCCATTGCGGTGCATCCCACCGACGGCAACATCGCCTATGTCGGCGCGGCCAGCGGCGGCGTTTGGAAAACTTTTGACGGCGGGGTCAACTGGATCCCCCTCACCGACCGCCAGCCCTCGCTCGCCACCGGCGCGATCACCCTCATGCCCGGCAACCCCGACACGATTTTCGTCGGCACCGGCGAGCCCAACTTCAGTTGCGACAGTTATTACGGCGTGGGCGTCCTGAAATCCACCGACGGCGGCTATACCTGGACGCAGCTCGGTGCCGCCCCCTTCGCCAACAAGAGCATTAGCAAGATTGTCATACATCCGACACTCCCTGACACGATGTGGGCGGCGACCGCGCAAGGCGCGGCGGGCTTTATCTGCGGCGCCTATGGCGGCGGAGGCGTATACAAAACCACCGATGGCGGCGTGAACTGGTCCAACGCCGGCTTGCCTGGCGGCAGCATCAACGATATGGTCATGGATCGCACCAACCCGAATATTTTGTATGCGTCGAGAAATGCAGGAGGGATCTACAAGACCATTGACGGCGGTACCAACTGGACGCTGCTGGCCGGTGGCTTGCCTGCCACAGGCTTTGGCCGGATTGACTTGGCACTGCATCCGACTTTGGCTAGTACGCTCTATGCGGTCTATGTCAACAGCGGTAACAACCAGCTGGGCACCTATAAAACCGTTGACGGCGGCACCACTTGGACGGCGCTCGCGACGATGCCGGTGAACCTGTGCAACAGCCAGTGCTGGTACAACCTCTATATCGAGATCGCGCCGGACGGGGCGATCTGGGAGGGCGGCTTCGGCATCCACCGTTCGACCGACGACGGCACGAGCTGGACCTCGGTGGGCGGCGGCATTCATGTGGATCAGCACACCGTGACTTTCGGCCCGACCGGCACGGCTTGGGCGGGCAATGACGGCGGCCTCTTCACCACCGTGAACAACGGAGCCGCCTGGACCAGCCGCAGCACCAATCTTGCCACCGTGCAGTATTACCCCGGCGCCTCGGTGCACCCCACCAACGCCAACTTCGCGCTGGCGGGGGCGCAAGACAACGGCACCCATAAATTCACCGGCGCCAGCGGCTGGAACTCGGTGTTCGGCGGCGACGGTTGCGCCACCGCCATTGATTACACCAACCCCAACAATGTTTGGTATGTCTCCTATCAATATCTCAATATTTACAAGACCGTCAACGGCAGCGGCTTCGCCCCCGCTACCAGTGGCCTGGCCGACGCCAACACGCCCGGGGTCGCACCCTTTATTGCGATGTTCGCGCTCTGCCCGAAAAATGCGCAGGTGCTGATCGCGGGAACCAACAATGTCTGGCGCACCAATGATGGCGCCGCCACCTGGACGGCCAACAGCCCCGATCCCATCATCGCCAGCGCCTCCATCCGATCCGTTGCTTTCGACCCCAGCGATGTCAATTGCAATACCTACTATGCCGGATTGGGCAGCGGGAAAATCTTCCGCACCACGGTGGGTGGCGGAGCGGCCGCCGGCAATTGGGTGGACATCTCCACCGGATTGCCCACTACGCGCGGAGTGAGCGACCTCGCGGTGGACCCCGTCAACCCCAACATTGTGTATGCCGCCTACACCGGGTTCGGCGCAGGCCAGCAGATTTACAAGACGATCAACGCGCTGGCCGCCGCCCCCACCTGGGCCGCCGCCAGCAGCGGACTGCCGAACGCGCCGGTCAACGCGGTACTGGTGGATCCCGGCGCCAATACCGTGATTTACGCCGGCAGCGACCTCGGCGTCTACCGCTCGCTCGACAGCGGTACCACCTGGACACCCTTCATGAACGGCCATCCGGTGGTGGCAGTGTATGACCTCGAAGCCAACGCGACGACGGGCGCGCTCATCTCCTTCACCCACGGCCGTGGCGCCTTCAAGCTGAATGCGCCCAGCGCCAAGCCCGTGCCCGACGGCAAGTTCATCGCCGGCCTGCCGATGCGCGCCAGCAAAGGCGTCGGCGCCAACATCACC
>JAYVQF010000065.1:0-10084 GCA_043777195.1 Thermoanaerobaculia bacterium | reverse complement strand
GCAGCGCGCTGATCTGGTATCGTTGTGCTTGGGTAAGCTGCCGGTAGGCGGACATGAACACCCTCCGACTTGGCGGTTGGAAGGAAAGCCTAACAGCTTGCCCACTTTTATTGCCAAATCAGGGTGTTGCACTTGGAAGAAATAACCGCCCGTTCAAACTCCGTCCGGTTTTCCGTCCTGAAAAGGGCCGGGCTAATAGCTTTCGGCGCACTGGCGCTGGGCGTCATCGCGCCCCGCCTGTCCGCGAACCCGAATGCGTCGTCGGAGCCGCACCATTATCTGGCGACGGGAACTCTGAATACGCAGGATCGCATCTGGGCGCAAACCCAGATCGAGCGGGTTTATTACACCCACCGCATCTGGCCGGCGGCGAACCCGCAGCCCAAGCCGCCCTTCGAGACGATGGTTCCCGCGGCGGACATCGCTGCCAGCGTGAATGGCTACCTCCTACAATCCGGCGCGCTGGATAATGCCGGCGCCCCGATTACCGCCGAGATGCTCCAGGGCGAAATCAACCGGATGGTGAAAACCACGAACGATCCCGTGACCTTGCAGGAATTGTTCAGCGCCCTCAACGGCGATCCGACCCTGATCGCCGAAACCCTCGCCCGCCCGAGTCTCGCGCGCCATCTCCAGCTCGCGGCCCTGCGATCCGGTCTGCTGTCGGGCGCGCCGCACGGCAACCCGCAAGGTCAAAGCGGATTTCACGGTAACAGCGGACAAACGGGCCAGAACATCGGCAATGCCCCGCCCCCGGTCTATGTATTGCCCGTCATCGTCACCGCCAACTGCGCGGCGTGGAGTCCGGTGCGGAGCGGGGCGCCGGAGGGGCGAATTCATGCCACTGCGGTTTGGACGGGGATGGAGATGATTGTCTGGGGCGGAGATAACTTAGGGGGTGACGGCGCCCGCTACAACCCGGCCGTTGATTCCTGGCTGCCCACTTCAATGATCGGCTCGCCCATTGAGCGGACAAATCACACCGCGGTGTGGACAGGCAGCGAAATGATCATCTGGGGCGGCAATCCTTACCAACTCCCGGACTACAATACAGGTGGCCGTTACAATCCGTCCAGCGACACATGGCAGCCAACTTCCGTCGGTGCCAATGTCCCGGTGAGCCGACACAGTCACATCGCGGTCTGGACCGGCTCGGTGATGATTATCTGGGGCGGCAGTAATTACATCGGCACTGCCCTCAACTCCGGCGGCCGATACAATCCGAACTCTGATAGTTGGACGCCCACTTCAACCGGGACGAATGTCCCCGGCGGGCGGGTGAATCACACCGCGGTATGGACCGGTAGTGAAATGATCGTCTGGGGCGGCAACTTCAATCAATTTTTGTCTCTGAATGATGGCGGGCGCTACAACCCGGACTTTGACACTTGGGAGTCAACATCCACCGGCACCGCCCCTCCGGACGCTCGGGATCATCACAGCGCGGTCTGGACCGGCGGCGTGATGGTCGTCTGGGGTGGATTCAGTAATTCGTCCGGTCAGGTTTTCAACAGCGGCGGCCGATACGATCCTCTATCTGGTAATTGGACGCCTACATCAACGGGAGCGAATGTGCCAGCAGTTCGCGAAAACCATACAGCGGTTTGGAGCGGCAGTGAGATGATCGTCTGGGGTGGCGATAATTCGAGCGGTGGCACACGCTACGGCGATGGCGGCCGCTACAACCCGACGACGGATGCTTGGACGGCGACCGCGGGCGGCGCCGGTTCGCCCTCGGGCCGAACCTTACATTCGACCGTCTGGACCGGTAGCGAGATGATCATCTGGGGCGGACTGTGTCTCACCGGGCCGGCTCCCTATTTCTACTGCAACAGCGGTGGCCGCTACGATCCGGCGACCGACAGCTGGTCACCCACTTACCTTGGCCTGAATGTCCCCACCAAGCGCTCCGGCCACACCGCGGTCTGGACCGGCGCGGAAATGATTGTATGGGGGGGATTCGGACCCCTGTCAAGTGGCGGAAGATATAAACCCGCGATCAATGACTGGCTGACGACGAGCACCAGCACCACAGCTTGCAAGGACGATAATGGCAATCCCTCCGGTCTCTGCTTTCCTGGCGGCAAACAGGAGCACACGGCCGTTTGGGATGGAAGCCATATGCTGACCTGGGGCGGCGCGAGATACGATATTAACGGAAAACAATCTGTGAAAAATGGCGGCAAATACAATCCCGTCAATGATCAGTGGGATTTGCCGATTACAACGACACGAACGCAAGAATTTACGGTGACAAATCCGATACCTGATAGCCAATGTCCGCTTGGATATTTACGTTGTGGTAACACTGCGCCTGGAACCAAATTGCGCAGATGCCCCGCCAACGATTGTTGTTTCCCAGGCATGAATTTAACAAGCAACATTCCCGAAGAACACGATGGTCACACCGCGGTCTGGAATGGCACGGAGATGATCGTCTACGGGGGCGAAAAAACGGTCAATAATGACCCTCAGTTGGTTTATTCCGATTGGGGACGATACAATTCCGTTGACAATAGCTGGGCCTGTAAGTCTGCAACGCCGCGCCCGACCATCGCTGAGCGGATTAACCATACCGCAATCTGGGCCGGCGGCACAACCGGAAAAATGATCGTTTGGGGCGGGAAATGTTTTGACCTTCCCACTGCGACCCCGCCGTTTTATTGTTCGTCTCCGGAAGGAGCCGGCCAAAAATATTCCGGCGGCGAATTCAGCCCAGGCAACAATTTCACGACCTTCGACAGCTGGCAGCAAACTGATACGAGTACTGCGCCTGCGGCGCGCAGCCTCCACACCGCAGTCTGGGATGGCGCTGATGGCCGGATGATTGTATGGGGAGGAGCGAGCAGCACCGCTCCGCTATCCAGCGGTGGCCGCTATGCACCGTCGGGAAGCTGGTCTGACACTTGGATACCGGGCGCGCCAACGGCGCGGTATTCGCATACCGCGGTCTGGACGGGAGCCACGGTCAATCCGAATTCCAGCAATCAGATGATCGTCTGGGGCGGACAGGGGTGCGAGAATGCATCGTGCTCAACCGGAAGTGGCCATCTCCTCGCCACCGGCGGCTTTTACGACCCCGCGCCTACAGCGAATAGTTGGACGCCGACCCCCGTGACCGCCTTCAACCCCGGCCCCCGTTACGGCCACACCGCCGTTTGGACGGGAAACACCGATCCGTTTGGCAACGCGATCATTTGCAAAGACAGCCAGGGCGGCACGATTCCCTGTTACAACACCATGATCGTCTGGGGCGGGATGGGAACAAGCGGCCCCTTGGCGACGGGCAGCGCGCTCAACCCGCTGGGGCTGTTCATCACCAAGCAGCCGCCGCCGTTTGTGCGGGTGAGTTGCAAAGACCCGCCCTTCCAACTGGAGGTTGCGGCGAACCTCCCCACCGTCAGCTATCAGTGGCAGAGAAACGGCGTCAACCTGCCGGCTGCGCCGGCCTGCCCATCATTCGGCAGCCCCTTCTGCGGCGCGGCCACCGCTTCCCTGACCATTGACCCGCGCGTCGGGCCGATTTCAGATCTGGAGGGGCGCTATGACGCAGTGGTCACCAACCTGGATCCCCTCTGCACCAGCAGCCTCACCTCCGAAGTCACCACCGTCATCATCACTGTTTTCATCATCGGCCCCGGCACCTGTTGATCGCATCAATGCTCTTCGTATATTGCAACACATTGGGAATGGGCCTTGCGCTCCATCTCATTCCCGGGTTCTGTCTCAACACCCCAACCCCCTATCCCTAACCCCCAACCCCGGCGTCTTCGCCTAAGGCGTTGCCCCGCATTGATTGACGGCCTCAACCGAATAGAAATGGCTGAGGCCGTCGTTGGGTTCGGAATACTGGTTTATTGTTGGGGTGGAAACGATCGTGCCGGGAATACAGGCGGTGGAGCTAGGGTTGCAGCGCTTGACATTGTATGAACCTGAGCCGTATACATTTGACCAGCTCAGGTTGATGTTGGATGACTTGCCAACTCGTAGTGCATTAGCCGGGCTGGCCACTGCACCCGATACATAAACTCCGCCGGAGTTCAGATTGTCATAGACCGTGTATCCCGGAATAGTTAGAGTTTGTCCGGCCCAGACAATTATGCTGCTGCCAGTCCAGATCGCCGAATGCAGGTAGCGGTGATCCGCAGAATTGGCCCCGGTGGAAGTAGTCTTCCAAGCATCGGCTGATGGGTTGTATCGGCCGCCGGAATCCATCCCGAATTGTTGCGTTCCGTCGTCGCCGCCCCATACAATCATTTCTATGCCAGTCCAGACCCCAGAATGACTAGTTCTTGCTGTTGGGTTGTTTCCGCCGAGTGATGTGGATAGCCACTGATTTAGGACAGGATTGTACCGACCACCTGTGTTCAGGTTGCCGGTGCCGGTGAAGCCTCCCCAGATGATCATTTCACTACCTGACCAAATTGAGACATCTGGATAACGACCTTGCGGTACATTACTTCCGACATCCGTAGGAATCCAAGAATTGGATTGGGGGTTATAACGCCCGCCAGAATTTACGAAACCGGTACCGGATGCATAACCACCCCAAATGATCATCTCAGAGCCCGTCCAATTTGCGGAGTGAGATCCGCGTGCGGCAGGAACATTGGCGCCGGTTGAAGTGGGCAGCCACGAATCAGTTAAAGGGTTGTAACGGCTGCCGGTGTTCCCCGTGCTGCCCCCGCCCCATACAATCATTTCACTTCCACTCCATACAGCAGAGTGTCCGTTTCTGGCACTTGGCACATTTGCTCCTATCGATGTAGGCGTCCAGCTATCAGATGCAGGATCGTATCGCCCGCCCGTAGGCGTTGTGGCATTGCCCCATATGATCATCTCGTTTCCCGACCAGATCGCCGGAGGGCCGAACCGGGCCGACGGCACATTGGCGCCAAGCGAGGTCGGCATCCAAGCGTCTAATGCCAGATTGTAGCGGCCACCCGTGTTGTAAGGCGCACCGCCATAGATATGTCCTCCCCATACAATCATCTCCGCCCCTGTACACAGTGAGGAATGATATTGTCGCGGAGATGGCACATTGCCCCCCAGCGAAGTGGGCAGCCAACCGTCGGTGTTGGGATTGTATCGGCCACCGGAATTGAAATTGACCGCCGGGCAGGGGTTGCCCTGGCATTGATAGCCGCCCCATACCACCATCTCAGCGCCTGTCCAGACTGCCACCGGGCCGACCCTTGCCGCGGGCACATTGGCGCCCGTCGAGGTGGGCGCCCAACTGTCGGTCGCGGGGTCGTATTTTCCGCCGCTGTTGTAATTGGTTGGCAGCGTCCCGCACGGCGAGCCGGGACAATTGCGGCCGCCCCAGACGATCATCCGGCTCCCGCTCCAGACCGCGACATGCACATTGCGCGCGGCGGGAACATTGGCGCCGGTGGAGGTGGGCAACCAGGAATTGGTTGCCGGGTTGTAGCGGCCACCGCTGTTCAACTGGATCCAGCCGGCGCCGCTACCCCCCCACACGATCATTTCCGACCCGGACCAGACCGCCGTGTTGCCGGCGCGGGCGGTGGGAAGGTTCGCGCCGGTGGAGATGGGCTGCCAGCTGTCCGTAGCGGGGTTGTAACGGCCGCCCGTGTTGTAGAACACCAAGCCGCACGATGGCGCGCAGGTGTAGGTGATGCCCCCCCAGACCAGCATTTCGCTTCCGGTCCAGACCGCTGCGTGCTGTCCGAGGCCGCGTGGCGAGGGCACATTGGCCCCCGTGGAAACCGGCTGCCAACTGTCGGAAGACGGGTTGTATCGCCCGCCATCGTTGTAATAAGGGCCTGTTCCGCCGCCCCAGATGATCATCTCCATGCCGGTCCAGACCGCGGCATGATCCGTGCGGCCCGCAGGACTGTTGATGCCAGTGGAAGTGAGCCGCCATTTGTTGGTCTGCGGATTGTATCGGCCGCCCTTGTTAATGTAGTTGCCACCCCAGATGATCATCTCGTTGCCCGTCCAGACGGCGGTGTGATTCTCACGCGCATCGGGAAGGTTCGCGCCCAGCGAAGTCGGCGCCCACATGTCGGTGGCTGGATTGTAACGGCCGCCGGTATTGAGGTAGAGCGAGCCGTCATTCCCGCCCCAGACGATCATCTCGGTGCCGGTCCAGACGGCGGTGTGGTTGTAGCGGGCTGCGGGCAGGATGTTGTTGAGCCCACTCGGGCTGATCCACTGGTCGCAGCCGGCGACGGCCGTGATCTCCGGGAGGTGGAAGGGGGTTGCATTGGCGTCAGCGCCTGTAGGGGCGGAGCTAAGCTCCGCCCTGAGGATTCCCGGGCGCCTTTGGGCGGAGCTTAGCTCCGCCCCTACAACGGAGGCGGACAGCGAGGAGGAAACCCCATTCCACCATTCATCAAAACTGGTTTTTTGAATCACGATCGATTCGATTTCGATGCGGCTGTCGGTGATGAGCGCAGCGTGCTGCAAGACGAACCCGTCGGCGGTTTCGGCGGGATGGATCGCGCCCGCATTTTCGTCGGGTAACGCGTCCATCATCCGTAAGGGTGACGCATGCGCCGCCCCGACGCCGCGAGACGCATATTTTTCCTTCATCGCCGCAAACTCCGCCGCCTTCACCCGCGTGATATCGGGTTCGTGCCCTGGAATTACCGGCGATGCGTCCGCTTTTTCATCCAAAAGAAATGTATGGCGGTGAAATTCCCCACCGAGCGATTTCCAGACCCCCTCACCCGCGCCGAAGTCGGCGCGACCTCTCCCCTTAAAAGGGGCGAGGTCAGAGGCGATCGAATTCGCCCGCGCCCTCACCGGTGCATGCAGCTTTAAATCCCAAGAGTAATTACTTCGCAGCAGCCGATCCGCCAGCGTCTGCCGTCCCAATGTTTCCGCAATCAGGCGCGGATCATCATGCAGCGCCGCGAACAATTCTCGCAATGTCGCCGCATCCTGCGTTCCCTTCGCCATGCGATCCATCTCGGATTGCAGCATCGCTGGGGTGATTTCCAAATTAAAAAATTGTTTGAGCGCGGCGGTGTATTGCAGCGGTTCACCGGCCCGCCGCTCGATCAACTCCCGCGCCACCATCGTCTCGAACAGCGGCTTCGGCCCCGGATTCTCCTTCGGCCAGATGCGGTGGTTGTACCAAACCCTTTCTATCTGCGTCTGGGCCCAGACGCGGGATTCGAAGTCGAGAACACCCGTTTTGAAATAGGAAGGCAGCGAACCGGGGACGAAGGCGGAATTGTTCACCGCAACGGGCGCGCTCAGACTGTCTGCGCGCGCGGGTGAGATGGCCATGGCCTGCGCACGAAGCTGGGGCAAACCCTGAAATAACAGGAGGATACTCGTGCACATCCAGCGCGTGAACATGGCCAGATTATACGCCGTTACCCCATGCAAAAATATCGAGTCCGTGCTGCGCAGGATGTGTGCAGCCTGGTATTTATTTTCCAGAAAGATTTATCCCAACCGACAAGGTTCGGATACTGGGAAATAACCGCCGCTATTTGAGTTTTGCGACCACCGTGACGCCCGGCGCGATCGGCGTGACGGATTTCTGGATGAAATCCTGAACCGTCAGCCGCGCCGACTGTTCGGCCTGCTCCTGCAGCAACGGATCGTGTTCGGCCTGCGTGCGGATGTACTCGCGGATGGATTTTTCGATTTCCGCCCGCACCGGCTCGCCGGAATAACGGTCGAGTTTGCCCCAGCCGTTTTCGGTGCGCGTGAAAATCTTCTCGGGATCGCGCTGCACCTCAATGAGCTCCGCGTCGAGCAGCGGGCGGGGAATGCGGATGACCAGCGATTTCTCGGCGGCGTGATAGCTGACATCGTCCTTGCCGATGGCATCCATCGCCACGAAGAACTGAATGCGATTGTCGATATACACCGCATCCACCACGGTTTTTCCCAGGGACAGATCGAAATTTGTCCAGGGAATGCGGGTCACCGTCTCCGCCTCGCGATGCACCATCGTGGTGAGATGCGCCGTCAGCACCACCAGTTTCGGCCGGGTGTGGAACGAGGCGATGAGGCCCTCGATCCGGGTGCTGTTGAGGGTTTGTGTCCGCCCGCAGCCGCGCGCGAGAACCAGCAGCGTGCCCGCGCCGATCAGGCAGATCAGCAGCAGGGTGGCCGGCCACCGCCAGCGCGCACCACGGGGCGATTTTTCAGATAGAGGTTGTTCATTCATGGTGCAATTCCTCGAACACAGATTAGATGATTTGCCGCCGCAGCGCACGCGGCGACGCAAGCGCCCCTCCGATAATATCCCCGGCTCATCCTTTATCCCTCACCCGACATCCTTATCTCCATGATTTCCCTCCTCGAAACCCCCCGCGACGCGCTGCAAGGCTTGCCGCAATTCGTCCCCACCGCGGAAAAAATCGCCTTCATTGAAGAGATCCTCGACTGCGGTTTTCCCACCGTGGATTTTGGCTCGTTCGTCTCGCCGAAGGCGATTCCGCAAATGGCGGACAGCGCCGCGGTCTATCAGGCCATCGCCCCGCAGGCAAAAAAAAATGGCGTGGAATTGCTGGCCATCGTCGCCAACGCGCGGGGCCTTGACGACGGGCTAAAGCATGGCGTGCGCGCCTTCGGATTTCCCTTCTCGGTGAGCGATGCGTTTCAAATGCGCAACACCAACAAGTCCATCGCCGAGACCTGGCCGCTGCTCATCGAGATGGGAAAGACTGCAAAGGCCGCGAACGCGCGGTTGGTGTTGTACCTCTCCATGGCCTTTGGCAATCCTTATCACGAGCCCTTCACTCCTGCCGCCCTCACCGACTTCGCGCGCCGCTGCGCTGACGCGGGTTTCACCGATCTTTCGCTCGCCGACACCATCGGCGCCGCCTCGCCCGCGCTGGCGAATGCGCTCCTCGGCAATGTCGCGCGCGCGCTGCCCGACGCGAAGCTCGGTGTCCACTTCCATTGCAAAGCCGAACGGGCGAACGAAATGATTGAGTCCGCGCTTGATGCCGGCATCTCCTGGTTCGACTGCGCCCTCGGCGGCGTGGGCGGCTGCCCTTTTGCGCAGGACGAATTGATCGGCAATCTCGCCACGCCCGCGCTGGTGGAATTCCTGGAGTCGCGAGGCGAAAAAACCGGGATTGATCACACAGCCATGGCGCGCGCCAACCAAACCGCAGTGGCGCTGGCGATGAAATATGGCAAGAGATAAGAGACGGATAAACCGCGAAAGGCGCGAAAAAGCGCTAAAAAGGTCAGAGCGGATCGGTACGGAAAACCACTCTGAATTTAGCGACTTTCGCGTCTTTCGCGGTTTGTATTCTTCTTCATCCGACTTTCATGCCCGGCGCGCAGTCGCGGGCCCAGGCGAGCATGCCCCCTTGCAGGCTCAGCACATTATCGAGGCCGCCCTTGATGAGAACATCCGCCGCCTTGGCCGAACGCACGCCGCCCTTGCAGTAGCAGACCAGCGCGGCGGCGGGCTGCGCTTCACGCAGTGCCTGCACTTCCGCAATTCGCTGCGCCACTTGCGCCACGGGGATATGGGTGCTGCCCGGCAGCACGCTGACCGCGCACTCGCGATCTTCTCGCACATCAATGAGGATGATCGCTTCGCCGCCCTCGAGACGGGTCTTGAGTTCGGTTGCGGTCAATTCGGGAACCACAGGTTTGCCGGCCAAAAAATTAAGCATGAAAATCTCCTGAATGGAAAGCATGAATTTTAGGAATGAATTTTAGGCATTGTGCGCGGTGCGTGCGCATCTTGATGTGCATCTTGATGCGACCCGGCCACTTTATAATTCAATTTTCCGAGGTCACTTCACCCATGCAAAATTCTTTCCCGAAAACTGCCGTGTCTCCCGCTGATCTTACCGCGCTGCGCGTAGTCGCGCGGAATTTGTATGCGCTGCCACTGTTGGAATTGATCGCCAAGGCGCATGCGGTGCATCGCGAGCATCATGATCCGGCGGAAATTCAGCGCTGCACGCTGCTCTCCATCAAGACCGGGGGCTGCCCGGAAGATTGTCATTATTGTCCGCAGGCGTCGCGGTATGACGAGGCGGCCGGGCGCGAACCGCTGATGGAATTGGACGCTGTGCGCGCAGCGGCGAAGACGGCGCGGGCGAACGGCGCCGAGCGCTTTTGCATGGGG
>JAYVQF010000064.1:0-10148 GCA_043777195.1 Thermoanaerobaculia bacterium | reverse complement strand
AGGACATCGCCGCCAACATCCAGAATATTTCACGCGGCGCGGACGTGCAGTCGGACACCGCCGACCGGCTGGCCAAATTGATGAAAACCTTTTCCGCCACCCTGGGTGCCGCCGCCGATCAAGCGGAGGAAACTGCGGGCGCGACGCGCAGTTCCAGCGCCCTGGCCGCCACCGCGCTGGCCAGCGCTGACCAGACCACCCGGGTGATCGGCGAAATCACCGCCGGCCTCGGTGGCAACCAAAAGCAGGTTGAAGGATTCCGCGAACGGGCCGCCGAGATCAACAAGATCGTGGACATCATCACCACCATCGCCAACCAGACCCATATTCTCGCGCTCAACGCCGCCATTGAAGCGGCGCGCGCGGGCGAGCACGGGCGCGGTTTCGCGGTGGTCGCCGAGGAAGTCCGCCGCCTGGCGGAAAATGCCAAGGGGTTCGCTGAGCAGATCGCCAACCTCGCCGAAGACATTGACGGCGCCTCCACCCATCTGAAAGTGGCGATCGAGGGCGTGGCCGGGCGCGCGCAGGCGGGACAGACCACGGTCGAACACGCCACCAAATCGCTTCAGGAAATTTCCTCGTCGGTTCTCAAGACCGGCCAGCGCATGGAGGATATTTCAAGACTGATCGGCGAACAGCGGCGCGACGCCGGGCAAATTGAGCGCGCGGTCGCGGAAATCGCCTCCATCGCCTCGGAAAACGCCAGCGCCACTGAACAGGTCTCCGCCGCCACCCAGCAGCAGACCGCCTCGATGGAGGAATTGACCGCCGCGGCCAACACCCTCGCGCGCACTAGCGGCTCGCTGCGCGATCTGGTCGCGAAATTCCGCCTGTAGCTTTCAGCTTCTTGCGCTCTCGAAATATCCGCATGAATTCCAAATGCCCGCCCGCTTCGTGACTTTCCGCATCGAGGGCGGCCTCTATGCTCTTGCTGCCGACGGCGTCGAGCGCATCTTTTCGCCCGGTGAAGCCATGCCCCTGCCCGGCGCGCCGGCGACGCTGCGCGGGCTGGCGCCCCATGAAGGGCGGCTGGTGGCGCTGGTGGATGGGCCGGCACTGCTGGGCGCGGCACCCGCCGCCGGCGCGTTGTCCGCCCTCGCGCTCGCCGTGCCGCGCCAGGGCATCGCCATTCTCGTACCCGCACCTGTGGAAGTTGATGAAGGCGAACCCCTCAGCGGCGCGTCGGGCGCCGCCGACTTGCTCCTGGGCGCCGGACCTGCCGTGCTCGTTGACGCGGCGGCCCTGATCGACCAGCTCACCCGCGCGGTGGTGGCCGGTCACGGCCTGCGCCCCGGCGAACAAACCGGGTAAACTTCACCGCGTACTCTTCCCCTGTTCCCCTGTTCCCCTGACCTAGGAGCCCACCCGAATGCCGCTACGAATCCTGATTGTTGACGATGCCATGTTCATGCGCGCCATGATCAAGGACATCCTCGCCAATGCCGGCCGCTACGAAGTCGTGGGCGAGGCCGCCAACGGCCAAGAGGCGGTGCAAAAATACACCACGCTCAAGCCCGACCTCATCACCATGGACATCGTCATGCCGCAGATGGACGGCATCGAGGCGACGCGCGAAATCATCAAACAGGATCCCGCCGCGCGCATCGTCATGTGCAGCGCACTAGGCCAGGAGGCGCTGGTGATCGAATCCATCGCCGCGGGCGCCAAGGATTTCATCGTCAAGCCTTTCTCTGCGGAAAAAGTTCTCCGGGTCATCGAAACCGTCCTCGCCGGTTGAACGAGCGCGCGAGCGGGCCCGACTCCTCGGCCGGACGCCCATGGACACCGCTAAATACCTCGACCTTTTTCGCCAAGAAGCCGCCGAGCACTTGGCGACCTTGGAAGCCTTCGTCGCCTCCGGCGCGCCTGCGGACATGCCTTCGTTGCAGGCCCCGTTTCGCGCTGCGCATTCCTTGAAAGGCATGGCGGCGGCGATGGGCTTCGACGCCATCCAGTCGCTCTGTCACGCACTGGAAGATGGTTTTGTGCGGGTGCGCGAGGGCAAAGCGGCGGCTGACGCGCCGCTGCGCTCAGCGTGGGTGCGCGCGGTCAGTCTGCTTCGTGATCAGCTGGAGCCGGAGAATACGCCGAGCGTCGCGCCGGATGATCTGCTGCTGGCGTTGCGCGCTGCGGGGAACGAGGCCACCGCGAATGGCGGGCCGCACGCCGCGAGTGCTGTCCCGTCAAGCGCGGCTGCCGCGAGCTCTGTTTCATCAAGCGCGGGCGCCATGGGCTTCGCCGGTAATTCCCTCCTCGTCACCGTGCACATTGATCCCCTCGCCGCGCTGCCCGCCGCGCGCGCTCTGGCCGTTCTCAAGCGGCTGGGCACCCTGGCGCCGCTGCACGCCGTCCATCCTGATCCCGCAGAAATATCCGCCGGCCGTTTTGCGGGAAAACTGGAATTGAAGATTGAGGCCAATGCTGAAACCGTGCAGGCGGCGCTGGCCGGGCTGCCCGAGGTTTCTCGGGTGGAAATTCGCACGGTGCCGGTGGCCGTCGCCGCGCCGGTTGCGACCGCCGTGCCCGCATCCTCGGTGCGCGTGGACAGCCGCCGCCTCGACGACATGGCTGGCGCCATCGAACGGCTCTTCGGCCTCGACGCCGCGCTCAACGCGCGCCTCGGCCGCCAGCCGGAAGCCGCGGATCTGCTCGCCAGCAACCGCAAAGTGCTTCTTGAACTGGCGGGCCAGGTCGCCGATGTCCGTTTGGTGCCCTTCGCGGTGATTGCCGATCGCCTCAAGATCGCGTTTCAGGACATTCTCGTGAAAGTCGGCAAGCAGGCGGAATTCCGCCTCAGCGGCGTGGATACCGTGCTCGATCGCCGGGTGCTGGATGAGTTGGTGGATCCGCTGATGCATTTGCTGCGCAACAGTCTCGATCACGGATTGGAAAACTCCCAAGAACGCGGCACTGCGGGAAAAACCCCGATGGGCGTGATTTCCCTGGGCATCGAGCGGCGCGCTGATCGCGCGGTGGTCACCCTGGGCGATGACGGACGCGGCATGAACGCGCAAAAGCTGCGCGATGCGGCGGTGCGCAAGGGACTCATCAGCGCGGAGCGGGCGAAACTTCTGGACGATGCGGAAGCATTCGAACTCATCACGCTGCCTGGTTTTTCCACCGCCGAAACCGTCACCGACCTCTCGGGCCGCGGCGTAGGGATGGATGTCGTTCGCTTCAAAATTGAAGAACTGGGCGGCCGCATGAAAATTGAAACGGCGCCGGGCAAAGGCACCCGGTTCATTCTTTCCCTGCCGATCACCACCCTGCAGCAGTCGGTGATGCTTTTTGAATGGGCGGGCCGGCCGTTTGGCCTGCCGCTGTCCAGCCTGCTGCGCGCGGGTCTCGCGCAGGAATGGGAACTGCGCAAAGCCGGGCCGGAATGGCAGCTCATCGAGGACGCCGCGCCGCTGCCGCTGCTTTCCCTCGGCACGCTCTTTTCCGGCGAGCCGCTGCATCCCACCGATCCGCAGCCTTATCTCAGGCTCGCGCATGAAGGGCGGGCGCTGGCTCTCGCCGCCAGCCGCGTCATCGGCACCGCCCAGCTGCCCGTCAAAAGTCTGCCGCCGCCGGTCAACCTGCTACCCGGCCTGGCGGGCGCCGCGATTCTGGGCGACGGCCGGGTGGCGGTCATGCTCGACCCGGATTTTCTGGTGAAAGGGTTGACTGCCCGCAGCGCGTAATTTTTTACAGGAAATATTTCATGGCCATCCAACCCCTCACCGCCCGCGACCGCGACGCCCTCGCCGAAATCGCCCACATCGGCGCCGGCCATGCGACCGTGGCGCTGACGCAGATGACCGGCACGGTGCTGCGTATTTCCACCACCACGGCGGATTTGCTGCCGCTGAGCGAAGTCTCGCCGCGGCTGGGGCCGCCCGAAGCGCCCGCGCTGGCCATCTATTTCAAAGTCTTCGGCCAGTCGCGCGGCGCGCTGTTGGTCGCCTTTCCGCAGACCGCGACGCAGTGGATGCTGACCACTTTGGCCGGGTCTCCACAGGAAGGGCTGGGTCTGAGCGAAATGCAGCGCTCCGCCGCGTTGGAAGTGGGCAACATCATGGCCAGTGCCTACCTCAGCGCCATTTCCAATTTTTTACGGCTTTCACTGCTGCCTTCCATTCCCGATCTCGCCTACGACATGAACGGTTCACTGTGCGATCTTTTGATCGGCGAACGCGGCGGCCACGGCGACGAGGCGCTCACCCTCTATTCCAGTTTTTCCGATCAGGAGAGGCGCCTCACCGGCCACTATCTGTTGCTGCCCGATCCGGCCTCGCTCAACGCGATCCTCGCACGCATCGCGGAGCTCCCCGGCGGAAAAGAACCGCCGGGCAGCGCCGGCAACGAAAAGAAACCCGGATGAACAGCACCCGCCGGCTTGCCATCGGAGAAATGTTTGTCGGCGATGCGCCGGCGTCCATCCTCGGCCTGGGTTCGTGCATGGCTATCGCGCTCTTCGACCCGCGCGTGCGGCTCTACGGCTTCGCCCACTGCCTGCTGCCCGAGCGCGGCGAAGGCGCTCCCCCCAGCCGGCTGCCCGCAAAATTCATTGATGACGCCATTCCCGCGCTGCTGGCGGAACTGGAAACCCGCGGCGCGCGCCGCGCCGGGATGATGGCGAAATTGGCGGGCGGCGCCACCATGTTCCCTATTCTCGGGCGTGAAGTGCGGCCGCACATCGGCGAACGCAACATCGAGACCGCCCACCGGCTGCTGCGCGCCTCGGGCATTCCGCTCGCGGTGGAAGATGTCGGGGGCAGCGAAGGCCGCAGCGTCACGGCCGATCCCACCCGCTGCGAATTGCGGATCACCACCCTGCGCGGCGGCGCGCGGGTGATTTGAGTCAGGGAAACTCATGCCGACCGTCTTGCTGGTGGATGACCGCCGCGTGCTTTTGGACCTCGGCAAAGCGGTGCTGGCGACCGCGTCGGTGCGCGTACTCACCGCCGGTTCGGGTCTTGCGGCGCTTTCGCTTCTTCAGCGCGAAACCCCGGACGCCGCGGTCATTGATCTCGACATGCCGCTCATGAATGGCATCGAAACGATGCGCCGGGTGCGCAAACTCCCGGACTGCGCGCAAATGAGCGTGCTGCTGGCCGCGCCCGCCAGCCGCCGGCTCGAATGTCTCGCGGCGGGCGCCGACGGCGTCGTCCTCAAGCCTTTGGTCGCCAACGCCCTGCTCGATGCATTGGGAAAATATATTCCCATCCTCCAGCGCCTGCAAATCCGCGTGACCGCCCATCTCACGGTCGAATTCCATTGCACCGGCCGGGTGTTCTCGGGGGAGACCAAAAACCTTTCTCTGGGCGGCGCTTTCATTCGCGGCCCCGCCCATCCGCCGCTCGGCACGCATGGGGAATTCGTGCTGCATGCGAACGGCCGCGAATTTCGCCTGCCCGCCGAGGCCGCGCGAATTCTGCCCGACGGCTATGCCCTGCGCTTCACCGGCGGGGACGGCGAAACCCTCGCCGCCCTCGCCGACGAACTTGAAGCCCGCCTCATCCATCTCGTGCGCACCTGAGAGTGTGCCGCGGCGATAATTCCCGCCATGAGTGTCCGCCCCGAACCTCCCGCATTTCCGGATTCGTCGATGCTTGACCGGCTCATCGCCCTGGCCGTCGAGGAGGACCTCGCGCAGGGGGATGTGACTTCGGCCGCTTGTGTCGCTGCAAAAACCCGCGCGACGGCGCGCATCGTCGCACGCGAGGAATTGGTGCTCTGCGGCGCCCCGCTCCTGCCGCGCGTGCTCGCGGCCATTGCGCCGGAGGCCACGATAAGACTCAAAGTGCAGGATGGCGCGCGGCTCAAGGCCGGCGCGCTCGTGGCGGAACTTTCCGGCCCGGCGCGCGGCCTGCTGGCGGCGGAACGCCTGCTGCTCAATTTCCTCATGCACCTCTCCGGCATCGCCTCGCTCACGGCCGATGTTCGCAAAGCGCATCCGCAAATCAATATTCTCGACACCCGCAAAACCCGGCCGGGCCTGCGCCTGCTGGAAAAATACGCGGTCGCCTGCGGCGGCGGCGGCAATCACCGTCTGTCTCTTAGCGACGGCGTGCTCATCAAGGACAACCACCTGCGCGCGGCGGGCGGGGTGGCGAAAGCCATCGCCGCCTGCAAGGAATCGCAGCCCTATAAAAAAATCGAAGTCGAAGTGGAAACCCGCGTCCAACTTCGCGAAGCGGTGCGCGCCGGCGCCGACATCATCATGCTCGATAATTTCACCGACGCCGAATTGCCGGCGCTGCTCAAGGAAATTCCTGGAAACATCCTGGTCGAAATTTCCGGCGGCATGACCCCCGAGCGACTGGAAAATCTGCCGCCCGATCCGCGCCTCTTCGTCTCCCTCGGCTTTCTCACCCACCACGCGGTCTGGGCCGATTTCGCGATGGATCTGACGCTGCGGAAATAAGAAGACTGGGGTCGTTCGGGTCTGGGGCTCCGGGCCTCGGGACTGGCTTGAGCGTTAATGAAACGGGTGGAGATATACAAAATATATCGCGTTGAAAATAATTGAAAAATGGGGAATAATTTTTCCACGCATACACTCCAATTTTTTCCCAGACCCCAGACCCCAGACCCCAGACCCCAGACCCCAGACCCCAGACACCAAGCCCTATGCTCCCGCGTACCTTCAGCCTCCACCCCCATAACACGCTCCCCTCCACCCAAGACGAGGCGCATCGCCTTCTCGCCACTGGAGAGAAAGATTTCGTCATCAGCGCGCGGCGGCAAAGCGCCGGGCGCGGCCGTCGCGGCCGGACATGGGAATCGCCGGCGGGCGCGGCGCTGCTCTGCTCCTTCGGCTTGGTGATGCCCGAAGGTGCGGCGTCCACCGGCCCGATCTTCGCCCTTGCCCTCGCTGCGCTGGAGACGGCGGCAAATTATTTGCCAGCGAATGATTCCAGACTTCGCGTCAAATGGCCCAATGATCTGTGGGCAGACGGAAAAAAACTCGCGGGCCTGCTCGGCGAAGCACGCGGCGGAAAACTCGCGCTCGGCCTCGGTCTCAATCTCATGCAGGAAGAAAATGATTTTCCGAACGATCTTCTCACGCCCGCCACCTCTCTGAAGTTACTGGGGGCTGAACCGGTCAGCGCGGAAAATTTTCTACTCAAGCTCTCGAAAATATTCGCCGCGCGCCTCCTGCTCTGGGAAAGTGGCAGCCTCGCGCCGATTCTCGAACGGCTCGCGCCCCTCTGGCAATTCCGCCCCGGCGATTCCCTGCGCTTGCAGGCGGGCGAAGAAATCATCAGCGGCGAATATCTCGGCATCGACAGCGACGGCGCCCTGCGTCTCCTGCAAGTGAATGAAAAAACTCCACGCACCTTCCACGCCGCCGAAGCCTGGGCGGTGCGGCCGGCGCATGATAGAGCCCACTAAGCACCCGATCTTTTGCGCGTGCGTTAAAATATCGCCCCCCAAGCCGCACAAGTCCTTTGGTGGGTGTAGCTCAGCTGGTTAGAGCATCGGGTTGTGGTCCCGAGGGTCGCGGGTTCAAGTCCCGTCACTCACCCCAAAGTTTGACAGTCGGTAATTGACGCAGTCATTATGAATACGCGACCCGCGCACGCGTGGGGCCCCATTCCATGGGGTAAACGCGGCGCAAGGGGTGCGACCCGTTCGCAACGCCGCAAAGCGGCGGCGCGAACGCAGGGAGCAAGGGGGCGCCAGCCCCCTGAAAAAAACCGGGTTCCCGCAGCGCGAACGCGCGGAGGGTTCAAGTCCCGTCACTCACCCCAAATCTCAGTTTCAGCCAGTTCGACCCCAATCTCGACTGGCTGAGCTTTCTTCGTGCGATTAGCATCTGCAATTAAATCGAATGGTTGCCTGTAATTTACCGTCAACTCCCCATCTCGCCAGGTGCAGTTCGAGATCATGAATTTCAGCAGACGGCGTTTTTCCAATGCGGGCTGCTCCTCGAACAACTCGGTAGCGCGGGTAGAAAGCTCCAGAACGCGTATTCCGGCATCAAGGTAATTCCGGTTAGCGGTTTCGTGGTTCCTGACCTCCTCCATCGTCCTTCGCTGATCCTGGCGCCATTCTGCGGCCTTCCGATCATAAAAGGTGTTGTCGATCCTGCCCTCCAACTTGTCGAGGTACATGGCATCCAGGCGGCCTTGAATCCTGGAATACTCGGCTTGGAGCCTCGCAATGGATTCGTCATGGAACTGTTTCTCGTCTTGATGACTGCTCCGCAAGGCACCCACGACCCATTCCAGAACATCTGGGGGGAGTTGAATACTTTGGACAACTTTATCAAAACATTTCGATAATTTTTCCTCGCGAACAAATGGTTCCTTGCATTTGGTATTTGGGTTGCTGCAATGGTAGTAGATGTAGCGCGACTTTTGGATCTCACCCACCAAAGCCGACCCGCAGTGTCCACAACGGATCAGCCTGCTATACGCAAAGGAGTGCTTGATCTTCCGGTGGCGGTGAGCGAACCGGTTGTCCAATTGATCTTGGACTTTTTGCCACAATTCACGGGAAACAAGCGGCAGATGACTGCCCTGATAAGTTTTCTTCTTGTATTCAAACTCCCCCATGTAGAGTCGGCTCCGGAGGATTTTGTGGACCAATGCCTTTTGGATGGGCAATTTACTTCTCCGATAGACCATCCCTGCGGCTCTAGCCTTCACACAAAGCTCTTTTAGCGAGTAGTCGCCAGTTGCATACCACTCGTACAACTGCGTGATGAGGGGGGCATCATTTGGATCTGGCTCAATGTACTTTTTTCCTGCCGGGCCAGTCGTGTTTCGATACCCGAATGGAGCTGCGGAGGGCCAAATGCCTTCCTCTGCCTTCTCTCGGAGCCCCTTACTCGTTTCCTCAGACAGGTTGTCGATATAGTGTTTGGCGAGAACAACCTTGATGCCGTGAATCATCTTTTGCGACGAATGGGAGTCTCTGGATAGTATCTCCCCTTCCTTTACCAAATGGACTTCGGCATCAATCTCGCTGAGCGTAACGTAGTCTTTGAGGTTACGGTAAAGCCGGTCGGTTTTCTCCACGAGCACGGTGCGGCAATTCTCGCCCGGTTCGGCCAGGAACTTGAGCATTTCACCGAACTGAACCCTTCCCGTTCGCTTGGCGGTTTCTACATCGACGAACTCCTTCACAACGGTAAGCCCCTTGCGTTGAGCGTACTCGATCAAGAGCGAAAGCTGGGAGGGAATTGAATAGCCGGTTTGTGCTTGTTCTTCCGATGAAACACGAGCATAGATCACGACATTATTCGAGCACATCAGGTTCGCTGGATTGGGTATGGCTGATTTGGTCATTGGAGTTCCTAATTTGGACGGAGTCCGGGTATAAAAGTCCTCACGGGAGCCAGAAGCTCCACAGACTTATATAGTATAAAGGTTGGGTTAGCGTTTAATTCATTCGTGCTGAGCTGTGGAGGCAGCGTCTTTGGCTGCTCCGTTCTGGGGAACTGGTTGACGACCAATCAAAACAAGCCATGGCGACCAGATGGTCATGCTTATATTCGCATCACGCAGGGTGACGCATGTTTGATTCTCCAAGGCGCATGATGAGACCGTGGGAAATTCCCTACAAGTCGTGGAGGCGCTGGTCTTGGAGTGGTGTTGTCGGCGATGGGAGGTCATGTCCAGATTCCGGGCTGTAGATCCCTGTTTAGCTATTCATGTCGGCCGAGTTGATGGGCCATTCCGAAAGCAGAGTCCAAATCACATGGCAGAGTTTTCGTGCTAATCTCCCGCGAATGTCCCCCGGCTTGACATTTTTTTGGGTCAGTTCGATGTACTGCCGGTTAAAGTCAAGGTTCACCCATTTTGCATAATTTTCCGGTGTGTAGGCTGAACCCGTTGGTTCAATCGGGGAAGCAGGCATCTTGCCTTGCGCTGCAGACCCTGTAAAGCGACCAGCAATCCGAGTCAAGGTCGTTCTCAGTTCAGTATCGCCATGCTTGGATTGGCCGAATGTCCTAAAAGTCTTCCCAGATTGGTGAACT
Organism: Thermoanaerobaculia bacterium; assembly: GCA_043777195.1. Taxonomy (GTDB): domain Bacteria; phylum Acidobacteriota; class UBA4820; order JAYVQF01; family JAYVQF01; genus JAYVQF01. The sequence goes on along the minus strand of JAYVQF010000064.1, from coordinate 175 downwards.
TTCGGGTCAAGGCCAGCATACCGGACTAGTTTTTCTGGTGTGGCAAACCGACTGATACCACGGATTTCTGCCAGAAGTATCACTGCATGATGAACCCCGACTCCCGAGAGAACTTTAAGCCGACGAACTCCCTCTTTCATGCCTAGGGTTTCAGCAAGGTCGAGAACGGCTTGAT
>JAYVQF010000063.1:0-2616 GCA_043777195.1 Thermoanaerobaculia bacterium | reverse complement strand
CGGCTGGCCTTCAATTCCACGCTCGACGGCAGTTACCAGCTTTTCGTGCGCAGCCTGGCCGGCACGGAAGTGGTGCAGCTCACCCACGGCGAAGGTTCCGATGAAAGACCGGCGTTCAGCCCTGATGGCGCCACGCTTGCCTTCCAGCGGGAAGTGCAAGGTCTGGGCGTGCATGAATTGCGGCTGATTCCGGCGCTGGGTGGTGAGTCGCGATCGGTGGCCGATCATTTCGACCTGCAGGGCTGGTTTCCTGATGGCCAGGCGCTGCTCGCGAGCCGTTGCCGCCCGGAACCGGGGCTTTACCGCGTACCCATCGCACGCGGCGCACCCGAACCGCTTTTGAGGCTGACGCCAGACGCCTGCGGCCAACTGGCCGCCGCCGCGCTCGCGCCGGATGGCACGCTGCATTACCAGCTCAATGGCGAGCCGGATGCCGGCGCCGGCCTGTACGAAAAAAAGCCGGGGGCCTCGGCTAAAACATCGGCTGAAACATCGGCTGAAACCGGAGCAGGCGAGCGCATTCTCGCCATCGGCAATGTTTTCACCACACGCCTCGATCATGGTCCGAACGGGACGCCGGTTTATTTTTCCGCCAGCAATACCGAGGGGAATATCTCCTCGATCATGACCCTGGATCTGCCCTCGCGACGATTGACGAATCTCACCCTGTCGTCAGCGCTTCTGCAGTTTCCCAGCGTCGATCGCAGCGGCCGGCGACTGGTTTACATGAGTTGGGATGAAACCAACACCATCGGGCTCATTGATATTTCCGGCGCCCTGCCCGCGCAGGACCCGAAATTGCTGCACCTCACCGGCGGCGCCGTGGATGATGAACAACCCGCCTTTTCTCCCGATGGACGGCGCGTCGCGTATGTCTCTGATGTCGACGGCGCCTACAACCTCTGGATGAGTTACCTCGATCCGGGGCCGGGCGGCGGCGTTGCCCATCCGGTGCAGATCACCTTCGGCGGCGATCATTATTACGCGCCGATATTCAGCCGTGACGCGACGGAAATATATTGTTTTTCAAATCGCGGAAAACGCGCCGGGCTCTACGCCGCGCCGGTTGCCGGCGGCCCGTTGCGTCTGATCAGCGACGGCCTGCCCATCGAAAATTATGTGACGCGTTCGGCCACCCCCGACCTCTCGCCGGATGGCAAATCCCTGGTGTTCGCGGTGCGCACGGGGCCGCGTGAATATGCGGTGGAAATAATCGAGCTCGCCACCGGGGTGCGCAGGCGGCTGGGCGCGGCGGCCGGCCGCGGCCCGCGCTTCGCCCCCGACGGCCGACATATTTACGCCATCGGCCGTTACCCGGAGACCACTTCAGCGCGCGCCGCCGACGAGCCGCCGCTGCGGCTGTGGCGCTTCGATCTGACGGGAAAACCGGAACCGGTCTTCACCTTCCCCCACAATGCGATAAACCGCTACACCGCCCTTTCACGCGATGGCCGCTGGTTCTACTACTTCGCGGAAATTCCCCTCGGCGGCCACAATTGGCAAGTCTGGCGCGCTGATCTGGGCGGAAAGACCCCGCCCATGCCGATCACCCGGCTGCAAGACACCCCGCCCCGATTCGGCTTTGCACTCTCGCCCGATGGCTTGCATCTCGCCGCAAGTCTCAACCGCGTCAATTCCAATGTCATGCTGGTAGAGACGGAAGAAGAAAAGAAATAATATCCCCTGATATCGCCTGATATCGCCTGATATCCCGCTGATCATTACAGCTAGGGATACACATCTGCCCAGACATCCGTCTTCACGCATTTGTCCATGCGTTTTTTGATGAGGCTGCGCTTGAGGGGGGAAAGGCGGTGGATGTAGAGATGACCGTCGAGGTGGCCGATCTCGTGGGTGAGGGCGCGGGCCAGTAATTCTTCGCCCTCGATGGCGAAGGGTTTGCCGCGGCGGTCGAGCGCCTCCACCCGCGTCCATTCCGGACACGGCGTGATTTCGCTCAGGTGGGGCACCGAGAGGCAGCCCTCTTCCCCGGTCTGTTTGCCGCGCTTGTCCACGATTTTCGGGTTGACGAGGACGAACGGCGCCTTGGGATCGTCGCCTACGCTCAGGTCAATCACTGCAACACGCAGTGCCACGCCGATCTGATTGGCGGCCAATCCGACGCCCGGCGCTTTGTACATCGTCTCGAACATGTCATCCACGAGGGTCTGAAATTCTTGGCCGAAATCGCTCACCGGCCGTGTGGGCTTCAGCAGCACGGGCCCGGGGTATTTGACGATGCGGCGGATGGCCATGCGTGATCTCTCTCGCGCGTACGAACAATTCAGAGGGAAAGAATCAACCGCCCAGATGTTTTTGGATGGCCGCAATCGTGGCTTTTGCCCGGTTTTGCAAACCATGTTCGAGTTTTTCGATGAGATCCGGAATCTGCGGCCGCAAACGATCCAGTGCGCCCCGGTCGAGCACCAGAACCTCAGTGAGCTCCAGCGCGGAAATCGTCGCGGTCCGCTTGACCCGGTTGAGCAGCGAGACCTCGCCAAAATAATCACCCGGCTTGAGTTCGCCGAGTTCAACCATTCCCGCGGGCGTGGCGGTGGAAACCTTCACCAGTCCGCTGCGGATGAAATACATGCTGTCGCCCGGCTCGCCTTCGGT
>JAYVQF010000062.1:0-2629 GCA_043777195.1 Thermoanaerobaculia bacterium | reverse complement strand
AAGGCATGTAAGCGACGAGCAACGAAGCCAGTCGGGATGAATCGGCGGTCAGACTGTTCATTTAATTTCTTTACGACCCCTTAGACGGGAAATTTCATAAAGACTTCCGGGGGCGGCAATTTCATCGCCTGCCTCAGCAGCACCGCGTGGCTGGCCTCGTCGGCGAGAATTGAAGTCGCGCCATTGATCAGCGCCCGCTCGTAGATTTTTGGAATGCGCACCAGATAGGCACCATAAGCTTCTTCTTCCAGCCGCAACGCGAGCTTCAATACATCCAGTTCCACCGGTTTATCGGGGAGGCCGAGGTCATATTTTTCCAATGCCTTGACCGCAACGCCCTTGCTGCCTTCGATCGCATCCATTAATTTATCGCGATGTTGCATGTGTTGACCCATGAAGACCTTGGCGACCGCGAGCGTACCGGCGGACAGCAGCGGCGCGCCCGCCGTATAGGCAAAGATCGCCTGATGTTCCAGCTGCAATGCCTCATTGAGAATCTTCAGATCGTTGGCCGGGCTCAGCCCCTCAAATTGCGCTGGCAGGGGCGGGCATTTGACCGGGGGTTCGGGGGGCGGAATCCGCGATTCGCGCACCACCCAACCACCGGCCGCGCCCACCGCGAGTCCGGCGGTGCCGGCCAGCAGGGCGCCGACGAAGCCGCGTCTGGAGTTGTCTGATGTGTTGTCAAAATTATGGGTCATGAAAATTCTCCTCAGTAGCAAGGGAGTGTCGGGTAGCCAGCGGGGGGCTTCGCGAATGCGGATGCGGATGCGGCCCCGGAGATAACGACGGAATATTAGCTTTCCCGCACCCTTTCCCGCACCCGATTGGCTGACTGCAACGACCTGCGGGAAGGACCTGCGGGCCGGCGAGCCGGAAAATAATTCCCGCGCGTCTGCTACGATTTCGGCCATGACCGCTTTTTTCCGCCCTGTTCTGGTTTTTTTCTCGGCCCCGCTTTTGCTGATGCCCGGAGTGGTCCGAGCGGCTTCCGGCGCGGCGCCCCCGGCCGGGCGCGAAGTAACCCATTCGGCGCCGAAGGGCATGGTCACCAATTTCAAACGCCTGCCGGCGGAAACAGCACGCATCAGTTTTGTCATCGCCGGCGATGTCATCCCCCACCTGCCCGTCAAGACGGCGGCGGCGGCCAATGTTCAGCGGCCGCCTGCGGATGGGGACGGGAAAATTCCGCCGGGCACTTTGAATCATGACGGCTGGGACAGCCTCTTCAGCGAAGTCCGGGATATTTTTCAGGGCGCGGATTACGGCTTTCTCAATCTCGAAACCCCGGTCGCGCCGAAGCAGGATCGCGGCTCGAAGGCTTTTCAATTCAACGCCCCCCCGGCCCTGCTCGGCGCGCTCACTGCCAGCGGTGTGAAGGTGGTTTCCTTCGCCAACAACCATGTATTTGACCAGGGTCATTCCGGCTTTGCGGAAACCCTCGGGCAATTGCGCGCGGCGGGGCTGTTGTTCGCCGGCGCCGGTGATGACGCGGGCGCGGCCTGGGAACCGGTGCTGCTGGAGAAAAACGGCATCAAGGTCGGCCTCCTGGGCATGACCCGCTGGCTCAACGGCAACCGCAACCCCGGCGGCGTCAACGATCCCCATGTCGCCTTCGTCCCCTATGACGATGACCCGCTCAGCACCCCGGGAGTCTCATCCGCTTACGTCCTTGAACGGGTGAAAGCGGCGCGCGCGAAGTGCGATCTGCTGCTGGTTTCCATTCACTGGGGCGTGGAGTATTCCCCCGAACCGCGCGCCGAAGACATCGAATTCGCGCATGCCATTCTGGAGGCGGGCGCGGCGCTCATCATCGGCCATCACCCCCATGTCCTGCAGCCGGTTGAAACCTATATCACCAGCGACGGCCGCGAAAGTTTCATTTTTTATTCGCTCGGCAATTTTGTCTCCAATCAGGCGCGCAATTATCTGCATGGCCTGACCCCGGAAAAAACGGGCGAGATGCGCGACTCACTCATCGGCCGCTTCGCGGTGGTGCGCCGCGACTACGGGAAAGGCGGCAGCCAAGTCGAGCTCGCTGATCTCGGCATCCTGCCGGTCTGGACCGACAACAACCTGCCCTATGTGAAAGGCGGCCCCCGTCAGTCCCCGTTCATCCGGCCGGTGCTCATTGACCGCGAACTTCCCGTCGCCCAGGCGCGTCTGGATGAATTAATGAAAGTGGAAGCCCCGGACGCCGCCACTAAAAAGCTGCTGGTCTCTGCTCTCAAACGGGTCGAGCTCCTGCGCCGTCGCCGGGAATTATTGCTGGGCAGAACCGGTGATGAATACCTTACGGCGCCGCCGGCCCTCACCCATTGAAAATAGGGCGCGAAGCAGTCCGGTAAGGGCTGGCAGTAGGGGTCGTAAAGAAATTAAATGAACAGTCTGACCGCCGATTCATCCCGACTGGCTTTGTTGCTCGTCGCTTACATGCCGGGGGTGACTGCACACTCCCGTGTGCAGCCTCGCGCCTCGCCATTCGGGCGACTCGGCAGTCATCTTTGCTCATTTAATTTCTTTACGACCCCTAACGGTTTCCGGTCGAGCCGAAACCGCCGGCGCCCCGCCCGGTTTCTTCCAAGGCCGCAACTTCCACCAGAACCACCGCAGGCAGCCGCTGGATCAC
>JAYVQF010000061.1:0-10297 GCA_043777195.1 Thermoanaerobaculia bacterium | reverse complement strand
CACCCAGCACGAGCAGCCGCGCCCCGTTGCCGCGCGGGCTGTTCGCCCCCTTCAACACCCGCGCGCTCACCGCGATGGAGGTGGCGCTCAGTGCCGCGCCGATGAAGAGCGCGGCGGCGCCATTCTCCGCCGGCAGCAGCGCGCGCACCAGCGCCCAGCCGCCTGCACAGGGCAGCACCACACCAATCAGTGCGACGGCGAGCGCGCGGCCGGAGGCGCCGAACAATTCGCGCGGGGTGGCGTGCAGACCGACTTCAAAGAGCAAGAGCAGCAGGCCGAGCTGCGCGAGCAGTGCGGTTTCCGGCGCACGCAGGATTTCCGCGGGCCCCGCCCATAACGGGAGCAGTGCCGCGAAAGCGAGACCGGCCAGCAATTCGCCCGCCACGGCGGGCTGCTTGAGTTTCGCAGCCAGCGCACCGCCGGCTTTTCCCGCCGTGAGGGCGAGGGCGAAGCCGGCGGCGAGCCGCAGCAGTGCGAGATCGGCGCCGGCCATGTGAAAAAATTCAGCGCGAAAAAATCAATTCGCCGGGCCGTTCGATTGTTTGCCGGTCGGCGCGCGGATGAATTGACCGTCCTTCATCACAATGTCGCTGTTGAAGCTGGTGGTGTCGCCCGGTGGGTAGTTGCGGGGGTCATTCTGCTGGAAGATGCCGTCTTTCCCGGCGCTGACGATGACATAGTGCTGCGGCCCGCAGGCGGTCTGCGGCGCGGCCGCTCCGGGCGTCGCCTCGCCCTTGTCGGCGGTGACGGCCGGCGGTTCACTGACGGGACGCTCCAACACAGTGCAACCCGCCGGCTCGCCTTCCCACGCCATGTAACGGAATTCCTGCGGATGTTTTTCGCTGCCCCAGCCGTCCCTGCGAATACAAGTCGCGAGGTAATCCGGCGTGAGCTGCTTGCACAGCTCGTCCAGCGAATCGCCGGTCGGGTAATGGTTGTTGTCAGTATTGAATGACTCGATCGCGGAGCCGAGTGTCTTCATGTCCCCCATGGTTCGCTGCTGCTTGCCGCGCTGGATGGCGCTGAGCAGGTTGGGAATGGCGATGGCGGCGACGATGCCGACGAGGAAGAGGCCCACGAAGGCGACGACCGCCGCGATGATCAGGCAGGTCGCCTTGCTCGATTTCTTTTCCGCGGCCACCGGAGCGGGGCCAAGCGCATTCTGCGCGCCGCACGCGCTGCAAAATTGCGCGCCTTCAGCCAGGGGGGTTTGACATTGCGAACAATTCATGGGACACCTCTGAGGGGATTATCGCCTATGTGGCTGCTATAATCCCGCCGCTCATCCGCCATTAGATTTTGCGACGACCGGGGGCTGTTAACTCAGCGGTAGAGTGCCACCTTCACACGGTGGAAGTCAGAGGTTCAAATCCTCTACAGCCTACCAGCCGCGTTTTGTTGCGGCGAATTGTAATTGCGGGTTTGATCATGTACCCGTCGGCAAATTTACATTGCGCCGGCTGGTAGGGTTTTTTCTGGGGCTTCGCCCCCTACGGCTGGGATTTTTCCCGAAGAAAAATCCGCCTACCCCCCACGGCCTCTTTACCCCGGCAACGCCGGGGCCCCAGCGGCCGGCCCGCTGCGCGGGCCTGGCGGAGTTAAGAGATTGCATTGTCGCTTTGCTCCTTGCAATCGATGCTGAATGAATTGATCGGCGTGGCCTCCGCTATCATCTGCTCGTGAGCGAGACGGAACCTTTGCCTGCGATTCCCGCCATGCTGATGGCGGCGCCGGGGCCGGCGCTGCTGCTGGATGGGGCGGGAATCATCGTGGCGATCAATCCCGCTTTTGCGGCGCTGAGTGGGCAGACCGGCGTGGCGCTGATGGGCGCGGCGCCTGATTTCATTTTGTTGAAAACTGCCGTGGGGGCGCCGGTGTTGCTGCGCGAGCGGCTGGCGGATGCGCCGGAACCGGCGGGTCATGCGGGTTATCTGCTGATGCCCCATTCGCTGCCGCGGCCGGTGAGCCTCATGCTCACGCCCATCGGCGCGGGGCCGGGAGCGTGGGCGGGCCATCTGGTGCAGGTGGTGGATGCGGGGGAGGAAACCGGGGCGCCGCGGCAGACCCTCGTGCGTCTGGTGCAGGCGGTGTCGCGCCGCCGCGCGGCCGGCGACATCTTCGAGGATTTGCAGCCGCATCTCACCGCGCTATTCGGCGCCTGCGCCTGCGCGCTGTACTGGCGTGAAGAGGGAATGCTGAGCTTGCTTGCCGCACACGGTTTTGGCGCCGATGCGCCGGGGCCGCCGCCCTTGATCGGCGATAGCGACCGGCACGCGGCGCCGGCGCTCTGGTCAACGGCCTCCGGCGCCACCGCATTGCCGCCGCCGCTCGATGCGCTGCAGTCGGGCTCGCTGATGGCGCTGCCGCTGGAGCAGGAAAAAGAACGCTTCGGCCTGCTGCTGCTGGTGCATCCCGACCCCGCCGCATTCACCGCCGCCGCGCTGGCCTTGCTGTCCGCCCTGGCGCAGCCGCTGGGCGATGGTTTCGCGCGGGCGCGCGGGCAGGAGCAGGCACGGCGCGAACAACGGGATTGGGCCGCCGCCGCGCAGTCGCTGCCCGATTGTTTGCTGGTGCTGGACGATGAGGGGCGGGTCATCCGCCTCAACGAAACCGCCGCGAAGGAATTCGGCTGGAGCGCGGCGCGCTGCGCGGGACAAAAACTGATGTCGTTGCCGGTGGCGGCGCTGCTGCCCGCCGACCGCATCCTGCGGCTGGTGCGCGCGGGCGATGACGAACTGCACGAATGGCGGCTGCCCGCCGGGCGCATGGCGCAGGCGCGCCACACCCGCCTGCCCGCCGCCGCCGGCGCGCGGGCGCGCCATCTCATCAGCGTACGCGACGCCACCGCGCTCTACCGCCATGAGGACGAACAGAACGAACAGCGGCAAATGGCGGAGCTGGGGCGGCTGGTGGCGGGCGTCGCGCATGAAGTCCGCAACCCGCTCTTTTCCATCACCGCCACGCTCGACAGCCTGCGCCGCACCCTGCCGGAAAATTCCGCCGCCCGCCGCACCCTGCCGCTCTTGGAAAGCCAGACCGCGCGGCTCATCCGGCTGATGGAGGATCTCCTGCACTACTCGCGGCCGGTGGCGCTTCAGCTCGAATCCGGGCCGATCGAGCCGGTGCTGGAAGAAGCCACGCGGCAGATCCGCCGCAAAGTTTTGGAAAAAGGGGCCGAGCTGAGCCTGCGCGTCACCGGCCGCCTGCCGCCCATCGCCTGCGACCGCCCGCGTATGATGGAGGCGATTCTTAATCTCATTGACAATGCGCTCTCGCACCTCAGCGCCGGCGGCAAAATCTGGATGGAGGCGCATGTGGTGGAAAGTGGCGTGCGCATCGCCGTGCGCGACAACGGCCCCGGAATTCCCCCCGAACAGCGCGAGCGGGTGTTCGAACCCTTCTTCACCACGCGCACCGGCGGCACCGGCCTGGGCCTCCCCATCGTCCGCCGGATCATTGCCGCGCACGGCGGCACCATCACCCTGCGCGAGGATTACACCCGCGGCGCCTGCTTCGACATTCTGCTGCCGCAGGCGGGGAAGGTGATCAGCGAATGAGGAATAAGAAAGGATGAAGGGTGAAGGATGAAGGATGAGTGGGGCGTGAATGTTCGTGAATAAAATTCTAGGCGAAGTAATGATGTTGGGCAAAGATATCTCGAATTACTGGCGCTACTTTGTCATCACTCATCCTTCAGCCTTTCGCCTTCATCCTTTCTTCTTTTCATCCTTCATCCTTCGCCATTCATCCTTCTCTTCCGTTATCCTTCCCCCATGTCCTCCTCCTTCACCCCCATCACGCAAGCGACTTACGACTACTGGCTCGATCTGCTCAAGCCGGAAGATGATTTGCTCAAGGCGCTCAACCGCGACGCGGCGACAGCGGGCATTCCGCCCATCTCGGTGGCGCCCGATCAGGGGCTGGTGCTCACCTCGCTCATGAAGATGACGAACGCCAAGCTCGTCCTGGAGATCGGCACGCTCGCGGGCTACAGCGCCATCTGCCTCGCGCGCGGCATGGGCGAGGACGGCCGTCTCGTCACCTGCGAATTCCTGCCGCTGCACGCCGACTTCGCCGAGCGGCAGTTCGCCAAGGCCGGGCTCTCAAAGAACATCCGCCTGCTGCGCGGCGCCGCGCTCGATCACCTCCCGCGTCTGCCCGACGGCGCCTATGACTTCGTCTTCATCGACGCCGACAAAGAAAACTACCCCAACTATCTCGAACACGCGGTGCGACTTTTAAAACCCGGCGGCGTGGTCTGCGCCGACAACGCCAACGCCTTCGGCCTCATCGCGGAAAAAAATCTCGACCCGAATTCCCCCGACATGCCGCGCATCGAAATGCTGCGCAAGTTCAACAAGATCCTCGCGGCGCATCCCCAGCTGGAGCCGGTGTGGCTGTCGGTAGGGGATGGGATGTTCATGGGAAGGAAGAAGAATTGACCGGTGCTCGATAATGATTCACTAAACTACCGACTAATTAGACCTGACATGATATCGCCGCGCCGTCCTGCCGCCATCGCCCTGTTGACATTCGCCTCCGTGGTGCTCGCCATGATTGGGCTGGCATGTTCCTATTCATGCGTCCCGGACAGCTGGCGCTATCGGAATGAAATCGCAAGAACCGAACAGGCTGCGGTAAAAATTGAGGCGTACCGCCAGACGAACGGGCGCTATCCGGACGACAAGGATGCGCAGGCTTTTAAGTCGATGGCGTTGCAATTCGACCACGACTTCTTGTATGCCAGTTCGGGACAATTACACAGCACGCCGGAAGCGCCGCTTCTAATTTTCATCGCGGAAGCTGGATGTAAGGTCGGCACCTACGATTTGGCACATAAGCGCTGGGACTTCATCCCAACGGCCTGCTAAGCGTGAGGGTGTGCTCCACTCTGGATTGTATAGGCTGGGTTCTTACCACCCCAAGATATACGCGAACATCAGCGGTGCAACAATCGTCGCATCCGATTCCACTATAAACTTCGGCGTCTTCGCCCCCAGTTTCCCCCAAGTGATCTTCTCATTGGGGACGGCGCCAGAGTAAGAGCCGAAGCTGGTGGTAGAGTCGGAGATCTGGCAGAAATAGCCCCACAGCGGCACGCTGGTGCGCTGGAGGTCCTGGTGCAGCATGGGCACGACGCAGATGGGGAAATCGCCGGCGATGCCGCCGCCGATCTGGAAGAAGCCGATGGAGGCTTTGTCGGTTTCCTGGGTATACATTTCCGCCAACATCGTCATGTATTCGATGCCGGTGCGCACGGTGTGGACATTCTTGACATCGCCTGCGATGCAGTGGCCTGCATACATGTTGCCCAGCGTCGAATCCTCCCAGCCGGGGACGATCATGGGGATGTTTTTTTCACAGGCCGCGACCATCCAGGAATTCTTGGGGTCGATCTGGTAGGATTTTTCCAGCTTCTTCGAGCGCAAAATCTTGTACATGAATTCATGGGGGAAATAATGTTCGCCAGCCTGGTCGGCGGCCACCCATTCCTCCAGCACCGCGGTCTCGATACGGCGCATCGCCTCCATCTCGGGGATGCAGGTGTCGGTGACGCGGTTCATGTGGCGGCTGAGCAGCTTCTCCTCATCCTGCGGGGTGAGGTCGCGGTAGTGCGGGACGCGCTCGTAATGATCGTGCGCGACGAGGTTGAAGATGTCTTCTTCAAGATTCGCGCCGGTGCAGCAGATCCAGTGCACCTTGTCCTGGCGAATCATCTCGGCCAGCGACAGCCCCAGCTCGGCGGTGGACATCGCCCCCGCCAGCGTCACCAGCATCTTGCCGCCCGACGCGAGGTGGGCTTCATAGCCCTGCGCGGCATCCACCAGCGCGGCGGCGTTGAAGTGGCGGTAATGGTGGGTGATGAAATTGGAGATCGGGCCTTTGGTCATGCGGGAATTTTACCTTGCTGTGATTTGGCAAGGCGCTGCACTAAGGGGCCTGAAAAGTTACAGGGGAGGTTGCTATTTCTTCTTTGCCGGTGCTTGCACGGATGACTGGGCGAGAATCCGTTCCATGATTTTCGGATCGGCGGGCAGGAGTTCCGATTTCACCAGGCGCGGGGTGAGGATCGCCCAGTTGGCATCGCCCGCGAAAACTTTTTTGAATAGGGGCAATGATTCGTCCACTTTGCCGATATTCACCAGCGCCACGGCGTGCCAGTAGATCATTTCGAGATTTTCGGGGGCCAGCGCCTCGGCGGCGCCGTATTCGCGCAGCATGCCGGCGCTGTCATTTTTCTCGCTGGCGAGATCGCCCGCGTTCATGTGGTTGTAGGCGCGCTGCAACCGCACCAGGCGGCGCAATTCCTTGAGCGGCTCGGCATGGTCGTCCACCCGCAGGTTAAACAGCGTCTCCTCCCACGGCTTGCCGGTTTTTTTTGCGGAGACGATGAGGATCGCGGCCGATTGCTTGCCGCGAATGTCACCGCCTGCCGCCTGCCCGGCGTCGAGCGCCGCCAGCATCCGTTCGGCAAGATCGCCTTTCGTCTCGCGGAACGCTCTCGCCATCGCCGGCCAGACCCGGTCATTCGCCATCAAATTCGCCTCGGCGGAAAACTGTTCGCCGGTCTCGTGACCTGCGGCGACGATGCATTTCTCCCCGGTGTGCGCGGCGATGGTTCCCCGCGCATCCACCATCGCCACCTGGCGCACGGCGGGATTGGAATCGCCTGCGAGCAGCGCCTTGAGCGCCTCGGTTGCCGATTTCCCCGAGCGCATCAGATCCAATCCCAGCGGCCCGTAACTCGGCTCGACGAAAGACTGCGTGGCGATCGCGCCCACGCCCGGCTCCGCCCAAGTCACCATCGAGCCCACCGAGAACCAATGCGATTGCACCGCGACGCCCATTTCCCCGGTGACGGGATCGCGCGCGACGATGGAGAAGGTGTGGATGGGGCGGCGAGGCATTTTCAGGGCGGACGGTTCAGCGGTGGTCACGGGGAGGGCAGAAGCGCAGGCCAGCAATGACAGGGAGACAGCGACGGTTTTCATCCCGCCATTATGCAGATTCACGGTCCGTTCACGCGACTCGTACCAGCCGGATGTCGAGCGCTTGCGACACTTTCCAGAGTGTCGTCAGGGTGACACCCGTGTAGTTCGGATCCAGCAGCCGGCTTATTGCGGTCCGGCTCGTTTTGAGATCGCGCGCGAGTGCCGACTTGCTGATCCGGCGCCGCTTCATTGCCGCGGCGATGCGTGCGGAGATAAGTTTCTTCTGGGTCAGCAGTTCGACTTTGGAGGTTTCCCCCAGTTCATCGAAAAGGGAGTCGAGTGTGGAGCCGCGATGTTTGTTCATGGTCAATCTCCGAAATCGCGCTGGCGGTCGCGCGCAAGCGCCAAGGCTGCAGCGGGGGTGGCGCGCGTGGCTTTTTTGAATCCGTGCAGCAGGATCATTTCATCTCCATGCAGGAAGAACAGGACGCGGTATTGGTTGCCGTCGTGACCGGTGCGCACCTCGTACAACCCCTTGCCGAATCCATCGACGAGCGGTTTTCCGAGCGGCCACCGCCATTGCACCGATTGAATGTCGGAGCCGATCTCCTGTCGCACCCCGGCGGGCAGCGATTTGAGTCATTCCCGCACGGGTTCACCGCCCGCCGCCGTGCGGAAAAACCGGCAACCGAGCACGGACTTTTTCAGCGGGTGCTTGGCGGTCACGAGGTGAAGTGTACCATATTTGGTTCATCTGGGGCGAGTGACCGTCACGGGTGATTCGCCCGGAAGCACGACGGACTGATCTCATTCGCGTGGCACCCCTCACCCGGCGCTTTCGCGCCAACCTTTTCCATGTTACTTGTGCTTCTCCTTTTCCTTCACCCTATCATTCTTCACGGACAATTACTGCCCGTCCTCGCCGTTCCCGCCGAATCGGTTCTGAGATCGCCCCCGCAAATGTTTTCGCCGCGGATCAGATGAAACGCGCCAGGGGTTAGAATCTGCCCGATGCTGCGCCTCGCCTTTGACAGCGCCACTGAATTTCTCTCCGTCGCCCTGGCGGAAGAGCACGATCTGCTCGCCTGCACGCAGTCGAGGCGGGCGCGCGGCGCCGAGAATTTTCTCGCCGACGGCATTGCTTTCTGCCTGCGCGCAGCCGGGCGCGAGCGCGGCGACATCGGCGCGGTCATCGTCACCACCGGCCCCGGCTCTTTTACGGGCGTGCGGGTCGGGATGGCGGTGGCGCTGGGGTTTGCGGAAGGACTCGGCGTCCCCGCCTTCGGGCTCGACACCTTGCGCGCGCTGGCGCTGGCCTGTGGGCAGGGCGTGGGGCGCATCGCGCCGGTGCTGGATGCCCGGCGGGGCGAGATCTACGCCGCGCTTTACCGCAAATCCCCGCGCGGGCTCAGCGAGATGATTCCGCCCGGGGCCTATGCCCCCAAAGACTTTGCGAATCTCGTAAACGACAGGCAACCGGTCTCCGCCGCCTGCGGCACCGGGATTGCACAATTGACGCCGTCGGAAATTCCCGGCGCCGAATTTCATCCGATGCCCTTCCTCGCGCCGATTTTGCTCGGCAGAGCCGCTGCGCCCTTCCTGACCGTGCTCGATCCGCGGGCCCCCGTGCTTAATTATTTGCGCGGGGCCGATGCGGTTCCGTCCGCGCGCTGAAGCGGATCGGGAAGGCGTGCCGTGTCAATCCGGGAGCCGGTCGCGAGGTCGGGCGCTGACGCGGAAATTCGCATCACGCGGCTGGGACTGGAGAGCCTGGATGAGATCGTCGCGATCGAGAACGCCTGCTACGGCAAGCCCTGGTCGCGCGAATCATTTTTTTCGGAACTGACGCAATTGCCCTACAGCCGGCTGTGGGGATCGCGTTTGGCGGGCATAGGCGGGGGCGGAGACGCCGGGATTCTGGCCGGCTTCGCGGTGGTCTGGGTCATCGTCGGCGAGGGGCATCTCGCCAACCTCGCGACCGTCCCCGCATTGCGCCGGCGCGGCCACGCTCGAACCCTGATGCACGCCGCACTTGATGACGCCCGCCGCCGCGCGGCGCAATTCATGCTGCTGGAAGTGCGCGCGGGCAACCTCGCCGCCATCACGCTCTATCGCGAATTTGGCTTTCAGGATTACGGCAGCCGTCCGAAATATTACGAAGACGGCGAAGACGCGCTGCTCATGCGGGTGGATTTCTGACTACTCATCATGCACCGTCTCATTGACGACATTCGCTTTCCCGCCGTTGACCAGGCTGCGCGCCTCTTCGATCTTCTGCATCAATTCCTGCGCCGGATGGTAGCCCTTCATCTTGGATAGCGTCAGGCGCGCGGCGACTTCCACCAGGTTGGCGAGGTTGCGCCCCGGCGCGACCGGGACGGTGAGGTGGGGAATGTGCAGGCCGAGGACATCCACCGACTGTTCATCCAGGCCAAGGCGGTCCACTTCCATCTTCTCGCTCCACGGCACCAGCGAGATCAGCAGCTCGACATTTTTGTTGGGGCGCACCGCGGCGACGCCGAAGAGATCCTTGATGTTGATGATGCCCAGGCCGCGGATTTCCATGTAGTGGCGGGAAATTTCCGGGGCGCGGCCGACCAGTTCGAAGCCGCGGCGGGTGATCTCCACCCGGTCGTCCGCCACCAGGCGGTGGCCCCGTTCGATGAGATCGAGCGCGCATTCCGATTTCCCCATGCCGGAGAAGCCCTGCAGCAGCACGCCCAGGCCGTAGCAATCCACCAGGGTGCCGTGCACTTTCACCGTGGGGGCGAGCCGCCCTTCCAGGAAATCGGTGATCTTGTAGATGACCTGCGAGCTGACCAGCGCCGAGCCGATGAGCGGCGTGCCGGCGGCTTCACAGGCGGATTGCAATTGCGGCATCGGCTCCAGCCCGCGCGTGATGACCACGCAGGCGATCTGATTTTCCAGAATCTGCGCCAGCACCGTGGCGAGTTGATCGGGCGCCATGTTGTTGAGAAATTTTATTTCCGAGTTGCCGAGAATCTGCACCCGGCCGCCGTGGATATATTCGGGATAACCGGCAAATGCCAGCCCCATCTTCTGGATGCGCGGCGAAAGAATCTTGCGCTTGAGCCCCGCTTCGCCCGCGAAAATCCGCAGCCGCAGTTCATGCTTGAGTTCGCTGAAAAAAGCGGCCACCGCGATGGCGGGATGTTCTTCCGTCCCCTTGATGCGCAGCGTCGGCGCGCCGCTCATCGGCAGTCCGCGCGCGGGCAGCGGTTCGTCTGTTTCGTAAGCGGCTGACGGCGCCGGGAAATCCGCCGGGGCGGCATTGTCTTTAGATATTTCCTTGGACTTTGCCTTGGACTTTACCTTGGCTTCCGCCTTGGCCGCTGCCTTGGCAA
>JAYVQF010000060.1:0-2679 GCA_043777195.1 Thermoanaerobaculia bacterium | reverse complement strand
GCCAGCGCGCTCGTTTATGCGCGCGGCGAGCCCTTCCTGATTTCCTACAAACGCTTCGAGTTGCAGCGCCTCAAGGGTCAGCAGGCGCTGGAAGATCGTGCGAGCAAGCGCGAAACCGTCGCGGTCAAGGCGAAATACACCATTCCCGTCGAAGAGGTGATCAAGCGCTATCAAGCCTGGCAGACGGCGCAGGATTTTCGCCTGGATAATTACACCGCCAAAGCCACGGTGCATTACCTGTGGGGCGTGGGCGCAGGCACCGGCAGCATCAATGTCACCTTCGTGAACAATTTCTTTTTCGCCCGCAAGGGCGGGGCCACCTGGGAGCAGACCCAGATGCTGGTCGAAGGGTTGCCCTGGACCGGCCGCGACATTCCCGAACTGCCCATCCCGCAGCCGGAAAAGGTCAACACCGTGCCGCTGGACATCAGCTTCGGAAAACAATATGCCTATACATTGGCTGGGGAGGACATCGTATCGGGCCACAAGGCTTGGAAAGTCCGCTTCAAGCCGCTCGATCCCGCGCAGGCTTTGTATGACGGACATTTCTGGGTGGACGAAGAATCCGGCGCGCGGCTGAAGGTCAGCGCGGTGCAGACCGGCCTCAAGCCGCCGATGCTGACCAGCGATGAAACCACCGAATACGCCCCGATGCCGGCGCCCGACGGCGGCCAGATCTGGGTGATGCGCAAGATCAGCGGCCAGCAGACTTTTTCCGCGGCCGGCTTCACCCTCAAGGCGCAGCGCACCGTCGAGTTCGAGAATCTGTCGCTCAACCCGCCCGATTACGCCGCGCGCGTGGCGCAGGCGGAGGCAGGCGACAACCACATGCTCAAGGAGACCGACCAGGGGCTGCGCTATTTCGAGAAGGGCGCCGACGGCGCACGCGCGCCGCGCAAGGCCCGCACCCGCCGCTATCTCCTGGGCGGCGCGCTCTTCCACGATCCCTCGATCAATGTCGCCGGCTCCTCGGTGGTGGGCGGCATCGCGCTCGATATTGTGGACACTGATTTTCTTCACCGCGACTGGCAGTTCAACGCCGCGCTGGTGGGAGTTTTCAACAATGTAACCCTCGCCAACCCGCATCTTTTCGGCAGCCGCACCACCTTCACCACTTCGGCCAGCGTTTCACTGCTGAAAGAAACTGACCGCTTTTTTGTTTCCGGCGTCGAGTCGCAGCTGGAGCAGGTGACCCGCCGGGGGCAGTCCCTGGTGCTGGCACTGAGCCATCCCATCGGCAACTACTTCAACGGCCGCATCGGCGTGAGCGCCGTGACCGAACAGTTTTTCGGGGTGACTCCGAAGCTGACGGGAAAAGTGCTCTCGGGCACCGGCCCCGGCTTTGTCACCCCCGCCAATCACCTGCTCACCAACCTATACGGGCAGATTGATTTCAATCGCCGCGGTTGGGGGGTGACAGTGGAAGCCGAGAGCTCAATTCGTTCGCGCTGGCGCGCCTGGGGCACGCCCGTGCAGCAGGCGGCGTTCAATCCAGACACCAAAAATTACCTCACCTGGAACCTGCAGCTGGGCAAGGCGTTCCCGCTGGCGAATTATCAGCGCATTTCCACCGAGCTGTCCTGGCTCGATGGCCGCAACCTTGATCGTTTTTCCGCGTATCATTTCTCCACCACCGGCCAGCGCAAGTTGCCCGGCTTCTCCGGCTCCGGTGTCCGCTTCGATCAGGGCTGGCTGGCGAAAGCTGGCTACGGATTCACCCTGGGGAGCGCCGTGCGCATCGGCGCCGATCTCGGCTGGGCGCGCGTGCGCACCCGCCCGCAGACGGTCGGGGCTTTCGTCATTCCCGGCGAAGACTGGACTTCGCACGGCGGCGTCGGGTTGTCGGCCAACCTCATCACCCACAAAAAATATATCAAGTTCCTGCCGCAGAACAGCCTGGTCCGCTTCGAGGTGGGCTACGCGGCGCACTCCGATTACAAACCGGTGCAGGGCAATCTCACCTACACCATCGCCATCCTCAAGCTGTTGAAATAAATGGCAGGCAGTGAACGGTTGGCGTATTCACCCGCGCCGGGTTTACTTTCCCGGCGCGGTGACGATTTCGATCAGACCGCCGGCTTCGTGCAATTCCTCGCGGTAGTCGCTGTGCAGTCCGGTGGCGACGGCGCTGGGCAGCCGCAGCGTGCTGACTTCCCCTTCGCGTTTGAGAAGCATGGCGCCGGCGGGTCCCATGTCGGCGAGGTCAGTCAACCAGCTCTTTAATTTTTCCTCCGCCGGCGAGCCGGGCCGAACCCGGATGATGAGCAGCATGCCCGGATGGTTGCGTCCCAATGCAACTCGCTGTTCAACCCATTTCAAGCTGGTGAGCACCGCCAGCGCGGCGAGGGACAGGAGGATGGCGAGAAACGGGTACCCCACCGCGACGATGCAGCCGACCGCGCCCATGTACCAGATCGCGGCGGCGGTGGTGAGACCGGTGATGGCTCCCTTGGCCTGCATGATCGCGCCGGCGCCGAGAAATCCGATGCCGGTGACAATCTGGCCGATCACCCGCACCACATCCGGGCCGCCGCCAACGCCTGCGGCCAGGATGGTCAATTGCGCGGCGATGACATAGATGCACGCCCCCATCACCACCAGCACCGCGGTTTTCAGGCCGGCGGGCTTGCCGCGTCGTTCCCGCTCGTAGCCGATGATCACGCCGCACAGGAAGGCGAC
>JAYVQF010000059.1:0-2703 GCA_043777195.1 Thermoanaerobaculia bacterium | reverse complement strand
GCGCAACTTCCGTGAACAGGAATTTCCATGCTCAGTCCGGTCAAAACTCACGCAACGGAAAAGAACTCCCCCGACTTCATCACCGAAGCCGAGGCGGTCTCCGCCCATAATTATCATCCGCTGCCGGTGGTGATCGCGCGGGGCGAAGGCGTGTGGCTATTTGATGTCGAAGGGAAAAAATATCTCGACTGCCTGGCGGCCTACAGCGCGGTGAATCAGGGCCACTGCCATCCCCGCATCGTCGCCGCGCTGAATGATCAGGCGAGGACGCTCACGCTTTCATCGCGAGCTTTTCATAACGACCGCATGGGACCGTTCCTGAAATTATTGTGCGACTACGCCGGCTACGAGCGGGCCCTTCCCATGAACAGCGGCGCCGAGGCGGTGGAGACGGCGCTCAAACTGGCGCGCAAGTGGGGCTACAAAATCAAGGGCATTCCCGAGGGGAAAGCTGAAATCATCACCGCTGCGGGAAATTTCCACGGCCGCACCACCACAATTGTGGGATTCTCGACCGAGGCGCAGTACCGCGACGGCTTCGGCCCTTTCACGCCCGGCTTCCCCAGCATTCCCTTCGGCGATATTTCGGCGCTGCAAGGGGCCATCACCCCGAACACCGCGGCGCTGCTCTTGGAACCGATTCAGGGGGAAAATGGCATCATCATTCCGCCCGCCGGTTATCTCAAGGCGGCGGCGGAACTGTGCAAAGCCAATCAGGTGCTGCTGATCCTGGATGAAATTCAGACCGGCTTCGGCCGCACCGGCCGCGATTTTTGTGGCGATCACGACGGCGTCAAGGGCGATATCTTGATCGTGGGCAAGGCGCTGGGCGGCGGGGTTTATCCGGTAAGTGCCGCGCTGACTTCCGAAGCCATCATGTCGGTGATTCATCCCGGCGATCACGGCTCGACCTTCGGCGGCAACGCGCTCGCGGCGGCGGTGGGGGAAGCGGCGCTGGGGGTCTTGATTGACGAAAAGCTGGCCGATCGGGCGGCCGCGCAGGGCGATTATTTCATGGCGAACCTGCGCGCGCTGAGTTCACCACACATCAAAGAAATTCGCGGCCGCGGCCTCATGATCGGCATCGAGATCAAGGCGGCCTCCGGCAAAGCGCGCGGTTCTTGCGAGGCGCTCATGCAGCGCGGCCTGCTCTGCAAAGAAACGCATGACCAAGTCATCCGCCTCACCCCGCCGTTGATCATCGAACGCGAACAAATCGACTGGGCGGTCGAACAGCTCGCGGCGGTTTTGGCCTGAAAAATTTAACCTTAAGAACTTTAACCGCCAAGGCCGCCAAGCACGCCAAGAACAAACCAGAGAACTATTTTCGTCTGTAATCTTGACTTGGCGAACTTGGCGGCCTTGGCGGTTAAATCTTCATCTGGTGAGCTCGACGGGCGAGACTGCGGCGGGGGTTGCCCGGCTGGCGGGGTTCGCGGGCGGTACGGAGGCGGCTACCCGGGTGTCCGGTTTTAGCGCGCTGAGAATGCGGGCGATGAAGGCGGGGTTGGAAGTCATGTGATGATGAACTTCGCAGATGGCGTCGCTGGTGACGAAATGGAGGGAGCCGTTGGCCGGCGCTTCCCAGCCTGTCGCTTGCAATGAACGGCTTGCGATCATCGCGTCGCCCGGTTCATAGATGAGCGTCGCCAGACGAGCCTTCTGTTCACGATCACCGGCCGGCGAAAAATGCAGCTCGGGACCGCGGCGACCTTCCCCCACCCAGGCGGTGCGCAAGACGGGCGAGCAATCCCCGCCGAACAGATGCAGCGGAACAGGGTTGTCCAAGGCGCCATTTTGCCGAAGAGCGGCTTGCAGGCGCGCGCGCCGGGACAGTTCCGAACGCAAATGGCTGCGGGCTTCTTCCAGCGTCATCCCGCGCCGTTTTTTGGGGTCGAAAACGGAAAGCTTGAGCGCTTCCCATGTGGCGGGGTCGTTGAGATCCCAATCGAGCGGTTTGCCGTCCAGATCGATGAAAGGGACGCTCTCGACGGGCAACAGATCAAAGAGGGCGGGGAAGGTGAAAGTCTCGTGCGGCGCGAAGGCGCCCCAGCCCCAATGCCAATAGCTGCCCCGGTGCATATAATCGATCGCAATGAAACTGCCTCCGTTTGGGGTCGCCACCAGGAAAGCCTCGCGCATGAGCGCCGAACCCTTCCAGGAGACCGCTGGCAGTGGTCCGTCCAAGCCGAGCGGGGTGTCCCCATACATCAGCGCGTAGCGGATGATCTGGCCGCCCAATGAATGGCCCACCATCAAAAAGCGGTGGGGCCCGTCCGCCTGGCGGGATTGCAGGTTCTGCAAGGCCTCGAAGAGCCGACGACCGTTGGATTCAATGCCCAAACGCCAGTCGTACGGCCAGATGAAATATTCGCCCTCTCCCGTCGGATGATTCCAATCGCCCTGACGGTAGCCTTGCGCGATCAGCTTCGCTTCGAAGGGTTGATAGACATCGGCGTTGAAAGAAAGCGCCAGAAATTTGACGCGCCGCAAAAGCGCGGACGCATCGGCGCGGCCGGCCTCGGGGTTGTCAAGCGGCAGCATCAGGCGATCGGCGCCATGACGGCCGATCATCAGCTTGGCATTCGGCCAGATGCGCTCGCCGTTTTCGGGATCGTATAGTTCCGAGGCCGGGGCACCCGGCACCAGCACGACGGGCGGCAAATCCGCCGGCTCGCGGGCGCACAGCCCCAAAGCCAGAGC
>JAYVQF010000058.1:0-2706 GCA_043777195.1 Thermoanaerobaculia bacterium | reverse complement strand
CGACACGGCGGAGCGGATGCCCATCATGCGGATCGATTCACCCGCCGAAAACCGGGAGTCCATCTGCGCGTCGGTGGTGAGGATGGCGCAGCGTTCGGAGTAAACTTTGTTGACGATGGTGCGCGAGATGATGAATCCCTCCATCTCCTTGCCCGATCGGTTGCGCGCGATTTTGGTCACCAGCTTGCTGCTCGAAGTGTCCCACAATAGAAGCGAAGCGCGTTCGGCGGGCGTGGACTCGAAGACCAAATCGATGATCGACTCGATGATCTCCTCGAGGGGTTTGACCGCGATGATGCGCTGGCCCATGAGGGTCATGACATTCAAGATCTTCTTGGCGCGGTTGACGATCTCTTCCGCTTCCTTGGGCAGGGTTTGCGCCGAGCCGGAGGTGTTGATGAGATCCTTGAAATCGCTGACCTGCTTGACGATGGTGCCGGAAACTTCCTCGACCTCCGCTCCGGAGTCGGCAAGAATTACTTTCTCGCCCTCGTCACGCGAAAATTTGAAGGGGAAGGCACCCAGCGTCAAAATGTCGCCGTCTCTCAGCGGCTGTCCGCTCTGATCCGCCGGCTCGAGTTTCAAGCCATTGATCTTCACCCCGTTGCGCGAGCCGGCGTCCATCACCTTCCAGTGGCCATCCACGCTGATCAACTGCGCATGTTTGCGCGACACCGAGGGATCGATGATGACGATTTCATTCTCCGGGCCGCGGCCGATGGAGGCGGCGGCGCCGGTGAGCGGGTAGGACTGTCCCTGTCCCTGATATTGGAAAACCAGTTTGTAACTCATGGTGATGGGCTGAGGACGGTCATTTTAGTGTGTTCATAGAAGCCCCCACCGGGGGTCGCTATTCCCGAACAGCCGGAGGGAATCCACCAGAGAGCCTCGGCGTCACATTTTTGCATCGCCGGTCGGCGGCCGCCTCAACTTATCCCGTCCCAACGCCCGGGTAAAAAAACCCGCCCGTGGCGCGATCGCGCAAACCGGCTCGGCTGGCTGCCCAGAGGCGATGCGCAGCCAATTGCTATCAGTCAGGCAGGTGATGTCAGCCGGCGTCAGGCCGTAAATTTCTGGATCGAAAGCGGCCCACGCCGCCTCCTGTGCGGATTTATCCGCCGCAAGACTCACCAGGAGGTGCGCTCCGGGTGCGGTCAGCAGCGCGGCTGCCCTCGCCTGTATCGCCCCGCCGAATTCGCCCTGCAAGCCCGCCAATGAAAGCGCGAAAAGTACGCCGTGCCCGATGAGACGCGCGGCATCCGGCGAATCGGGGGCATCGAGGCTGCGTTCGGCGGAGAGCAGGATGATGCGCTGGCCTGCGCTGGAAAGCCGTTCCAAATTTGCGCGTGCCACGAGCCAGGGCGAAAGCGTGGGACGCAGCCAGACAGGATCTGCGGTTGGCGCATAAGGCAAGGGCCGATCCAGGGGGATCGCGGTGTCCCAATGCCGCAGACCGCTGCTGCCGGTGAATCCGACGAAATCGCAAGGCGGAGCGAGCATCCGTGAATTTTACCGAACCCGGCTTTTTCCCGGCTGATGAACAGGGGCCAGGTGCGTTGTAATCACCGCAAGTCTTGCCGAAACATCGTTTGACATTTGCCGCCGATGTCGTTAATGTTTTACTTGAGCTATTCTCGGACGCCTCGCGCACTTTGCCTTACAGCAAGCGGGAGGTGCCATATGAATGGCCAGGAGTCGCGCCATGGCGCAGTATGAATTCAAAGGGCGGGCCCGCGGCGGGGACATGCAGAACGGCGTCATCAACGCCGCCAGCAAGGACGAAGCCACCGCGCTGTTGCAGCGGCGCGGCGTCACCGTCACTGCGATCAAGGAAAAGGGCAAGGAGATCGCGCTGCCGAAATTCGGCGGCGGCGTCAGCCAGAAGCAACTTTCCGTCTTCACCCGGCAGTTTTCAGTCATGATTGACGCCGGTTTGCCGCTGGTACAATGCCTCGAAATTCTTGGTTCGCAGAATGACAACAAGAATTTCTCACGCATCATCGCCGGGGTGCGCGAAGAAGTCGAGGGCGGCACCACCCTCGCAGACGGCATGCGCAAATTCCCCAAGCCCTTCAACGAACTTTACACCAACATGATCCAGGCTGGCGAGACCGGCGGTATTCTCGATACCATTTTGCAACGGCTCGCAACTTACATTGAAAAGATCGTGAAGTTGAACGCCGCGGTCCGCGGCGCGATGATTTATCCGGCCTCAATTTGTATTGTTGCCGTACTCGTGGTCGCGGTTATCATGACCAAAGTCATCCCGACCTTTGCGGATCTGTTCTCGGGATTGGGTTCAAAGCTGCCGGCTTTTACGCTGTTTGTGATGGACATATCAAAATTTTTCAAGAATTTCTGGTGGGCGATGATACTCGTCGCTTTCGGACTTGTCGCGCTCTTTAAATTCATCTACGGGACTCCGAAAGGGCGCTATCAAATCGACAAATTGCTGCTCAAATTGCCAGTTCTCGGCATTTTGCTGCGCAAGATCGCGGTGGCTCGTTTCTGCCAGACGCTGGGAACCCTGGTGTCCTCGGGCGTGCCGATTCTGGAGGGGCTGGATGTCACCGGTCGAACCTCGGGCAACAAAGTGGTCGAAGAAGCGATTATGAAAACCCGAAAGTCGATTGAAGAAGGCAAGACCATTGCCGAACCGCTCAAGGAGACGAAGATCTTCCCGCCCATGGTGGTGCAGATGATCGC
>JAYVQF010000057.1:0-2716 GCA_043777195.1 Thermoanaerobaculia bacterium | reverse complement strand
GCTCTTCGTCAAAGGGTTCAAAAGTGCCGGACAGGAGAATGATCGGAATACCGCGCGTGGCGGGCGAAGATTTGAGCGCCTCGGTCACTTCATAGCCGTTTTTTTCCGGCATGATGACATCGCACAGAATGATGTCGGGCCGGTCTTCGCGCACCTTGGCGAGCGCCTGGCCTCCGGCGGGCACGCAGGTGACGCGGTAGCCGCTGTCGGAAAAGGTCAGCTCGACCACTTTTTGAATGGTGATCGAGTCATCGGCGAGAAGGAGATGCTTGCTCATGTCGGGCCCCGGTAGAGTTAAGGCTGGCTGCCATTCAGCCGGCCGTATTTGACGGTCGGATTATAGCGGATTATGCCGCCGCGCCCGTGCACTCCCATTCATTCGGGCAGCAGACGCGCGGCGAGGGTGCCGAGTAATTCCGCTTCAGGCGGGGCGGCGGCCATCCGCTCGATGCGTTCTGCGGCGACGGCGTAGCGCATGCCATCACGGTCGGCGCAAACCAGCAGGGGCGGGGCGGGGAGTTCAGGCGCGGGGTCATAGACCGGAATCAGGGTGCCCCCATCCAGGAGAAAGCCGCGCCAGCCGGGCGCCAGTCCGGGGCAGCTCTGCATCCCCTCCGGTTCGCGCACGCCGTGCAATTCTTCGAGCCCGGCGAAATACAGCCGGTCGCCCCGCTGCAAAAGCAAACCCGCGCTCATGCCGCCTCTCCTAAAATCTGCGTGAGCGCGGACGGGGCGATGAGAAAAGCCAGGAATTCCCCCATGTCAAGCAGGTGGGTGAAATCCTGGCACCCCGCCGCGAAGACGAAGGGCGGCAGCAGGTGGAGGGCGCCCGGTTCAAACGCGGCCCGCGTGAGAATCTGATCCACCCGAACGGCATGCCCGGGCAGCTCGTTGAACACGATGTAGTTGACATCCGGGCGGACCTGCCGCGCCCCGCGGGTAAAGCGCATCGGCAGATCGAGCGCCGCCCGCCAGGTCTCGCCATCCGCGCTCACGCGTCCGCCCTCGACGCGCACCTCCGCGCGCGACCAGATGTGCGTGATGGCCTCCATGCGCGCCGCGCACAGCGTCCCGCCCGCGAAAAAAAAGAGCGCCTGCATCCGGGGAATTGTATAGACCTCGCCGGCTTGTAGCCGGATTCGCATGCGTGTCGCGCGCAATCCGCAACGCTTAGAATTATCCATCGTGACCGAGACGCAAAACCAGATTGGCCAGTACCAGATCGAGGGCCAGATCGGGGAGGGCGGCATGGGCGCCGTCTACAAGGGCCGCCATGTCCATCTCGGGATGACGGCGGCGATCAAGACCATCCTGCGCCGCAATCTCGCGAATGACGAGGCGATCGAGCGGCTGCGCGACGAGGGGCGGGCGCTGGCGCAGCTGCAACATGTCAACATCGTGCGGGTGCTCGATTTTTTTACCAGCGAGGGTAACTATTACCTGGTCATGGAATTCGTCGAGGGCCAGTCCCTGAAAGAACGGCTTGATCAATCCCCACTCGATCTGGGCGAATCGCTGCGCATCATGCGCGCGGTGGGCACCGGGCTGGTGGCCGCGCACAGCCGGAACATCCTGCACCGCGACCTCAAGCCCTCCAATGTGATGCTCGGCAATCATGACGAGGTCAAGCTGACCGACTTTGGCCTTGCCAAATTCATGGGCGCCGCCAGCCGCAGCAAGGCGGGATTCGTGATCGGCACTCCCCGTTACATGGCGCCGGAATCCGTGCGTGGCGATGAAGTGGATGAACGCAGCGACCAGTATGCCTTTGGAATTCTGCTCTACAAACTGGTGACCGGCGCCGAGCCCTTCACCGGCGGCACCCCGCTCGAAGTCATGTCGGCGCAAGTGAGCAAACTCCCGCAGCCGCCCCGCGAGTTGAACCCGCACATTCCGCTGCCGCTGCAGGATCTCATCATGAAGACCCTGGAAAAAGATCCCAACAACCGCTACCCCGGCATGGCCCGGTTGATGGTGGATCTCAATCATTTGGTGAAGGGCGTCATCACTTCCAATTTCGAGCCGCAGCTGAATCGGACTCCTGTGGAGTCTCCCACCGTCGCCATCGCCCGCTCCCTCGAAGCCGCGCTGGAGCCGACGCTGACTCCCGGCAGCGTGGAGATCCGCATGGGCAGCGACGGACGCACCGA
Organism: Thermoanaerobaculia bacterium; assembly: GCA_043777195.1. Classification (GTDB taxonomy): domain Bacteria; phylum Acidobacteriota; class UBA4820; order JAYVQF01; family JAYVQF01; genus JAYVQF01. The sequence goes on along the minus strand of JAYVQF010000057.1, from coordinate 566 downwards.
ACTCCATTCCGACTCTGAATTCACCTCGCTGCCGGTGGAAAACATCAGTCCGGCGCGTGAGATGCGTTCGACCGGATCCCTGAAAACTCCGTCCGCTCAATATCCCAGATTGGCCGGCTCCCCCGTAGACGATCCGCCGCCGCCCGTCAACCAGGGTCGGCGCCTGCTGTTGGGCATCGTGGTTTTTGCCGCAGTGTCCGCTTTAGTTTGGTGGCTGATGCGGGAGCGGCCGGTCAGCGAACCCGGCGCAGTGAACGCCGCCGCCCAACCGGCCGGAGGCGGGTCTGACCCGGGGGCGCAGCACATCGACGCCGTCATCGCGCCCCGTTTCGACCTGCACGGGGTCCCGGTTTCCCTCTTCGTGGAGGGCGATCTGCCCCCCGCCCTGCGGAGTGGATGGACCGGCAGCGAACAGATCATCGCCTCGGAATTCATGACGCGCGCGCCGGCTGAACTGCGCGCGCAGATCACGCCGCAATTGCCGCACGCCGCGCTTTTTTCCGCCTGGCTGGCCCTGCGGGAAGGGCACAGCGGCGATTGCATCCATAACGCGGGGCTCGCCCGCG
>JAYVQF010000056.1:0-10671 GCA_043777195.1 Thermoanaerobaculia bacterium | reverse complement strand
GATCGACCCGCGCGCAGCGCGCCGGGAGTGGGGGAACGAAGTGCCCCCGGGAAAAAACTCGGTTCCGCCAGCGCGAATGCGCAGGCGGTTCAATCCCGACAGTCGGCTCCATACTTTTACAGCTGCGCATATACGCACAACGATGCATTCATACCCCGACGACCTGCACTGCGAGGAGCCCCATTCCATGGGGTAGGCGCAGTGCGGGGGGAGCGACCCGCCCACAGCGCGCCGGGAGTGGGGGGACGAAGTGCCCCCGGGAAAAAACTCGGTTCCGCCAGCGCGAATGCGCAGGCGGTTCAATCCTGCCTGGCTTTCCCGCGCTTCGCATGTGGCGGACTGCCGCCAGTGACATCACGAGCGTCGCAGACCTAGCTCAGGCCACATGTCCGGGCGCTCTGAAACAAATCGGATCGACATTTTCGATGTAACTGGATTGTGATGGCTCTGTGTGCGGCGGCGTTATATATTTTCTCTGCCAGCGAAACACACACCGCATCAAGACTCTACAGGAGTTACATCATGTCCAGCTTGCTTTCTTTCATCACGACCCGCACCGCCACCCCCGCGACCCATGGTAGCCCGCTCCGCTCTGCTCCGGGCCAAACTGCGGGCCAAACTGCGACCAAGACGGCCGGGATGGACTGGTCAGCTTTTCAGGCGATCGCGAAAGAAGTGCCGCTTCCGCCCCCGGGTGCTTCGCGTGGTTTGTTGACGCTGGCGGATGAAACCCTGAGCAATTACGCTGAGGATTATCAGCAGTATGTCGCGCCCTGGAAGCATTTGGTGGGCATTGAAATCCCGAATTTTTATCAGTTCGTCATCTGGCATGAAAGAACCCAGCCGGGCCAGCGCACGCCCCCGTCGCGCCAAGCAGAAATTGCCGCGGCTCATTAGCCGACCTCATAGCCGACCCGCTGGTTCGTCAACTCCAATCATCCCCCCCAGTCCGCACATAAAAATAAAAAGGGGAATTGTCATGTCGAGAATCCAAAAGTCGAGAATTCTAAAGGCCCAGAAACAACAGAACCCCGCAACCACCCCGCGTCATGAAGCTTCAGCGCCCATCGTAACCACTCCCGCCGGGCGTTCGCCAAAAGTTGTCACGATACGGGTTTCCAGCGCGAAAACCGACCCCCATCGCGCGGCAATAAATATCAAGAAACCGGGGGCCGGCGCGAGGATCACACTTATGCGTCCAACCCGAATTGCCACGAAGCGTTCATCCCGCGCGAAAACAGGGGTAGAACGCCGGGTGTCCACAACCCCAACTTCGAAACCAATTTCTCGCTGGAGTACGGCGAAAAAGACCGTTGTTGCGGCCGCCGGGGTGGGCGTCCCTCTTGCCGCCGCACTGATTATCCATGCTTGGGCGAAAAACCGGAATTTTTCCTCCGCGTCTCCGAATGATTTGTCAGGCGCCGGCGCCTGGTGGGTCTAATTTTCTTTCGTATTTTCTTTCGTACCCAGGGGTCAATTTAAAAACGGCAGTCCCGCCGTCGTTTCCGGTGCGATCAGCTGATGCCCCTGACTCGACGAGTTGTTGACCTGCTTTGAAACCCGGTGCGTCGCCATCAGATCCGCAGGCAGCGGCTGCAAAAGCGACAGCAATTTCTGCTCTGGCTCCAGCGGATCAAGCCAGAAGGGCGCAACCTCCCATGGGAGGATCACCGGCATCCGGTCGTGGATCGGCGCAACAAGTTCGTTCGGTGTGGTGGTGATGATCGCGCAGGTATCGAGGGGCCCATTTTCGGGGCTCGTCCAAAACTCGCAGATCCCCGCAAACAGCAGGGGCTTCTCATCCTTGCGGTAGAAGTAGTGGGGCAATTTCTCCTTGCCTTCCTTCTTCCACTCGAAAAACCCGCTCGCCGGAATGATGCACCGCCGGGACTTAAAGGCACCGCAAAAAGCCGGCTTGCCCGCCAAGGTCTCTGCCCTGGCGTTGGTGAAGCCGGTGACCTTTGCGTCTTTCTTGGCCCAATGCGGGATCAGTCCCCAGCGCATCGTCTCCAGTCGGTTCCCCTTCGCCGTGGCTCGCAGTCCCTGCACAAGATGGGTCGGGGCGATGTTGCAGCAAGACTGCAGTCCCCCCCCCCCCAATGAAGACGCTGAGCCGCGACAGCAGACCCAGCATCGCGGTGTCGGCGATGAAAGCGTAGCGGTTGCACATCTGGACGGATTTTAAGCCCCCGGATTGCGTGGCCCGCACGGGGTTCCGGCTTTTTCAAATGCGGCTTGCTCTTATAATAGCCTGATGCGTCTGTTTGTTCGTGGCCTCGCGTTGCTCGCGGCGCTCGTCTTTGCAGCATGGCTTCCGGCTCAATCGCCGGTGAAAGCCAAAACAGCTTCGGCGCCGGTTATCGTAAATTCGTCCGTCGCCGCATCATCCCTCGGCTCGTCCGGAGCCGGTGACGGCGCGGGAAAGAATCAATTGGTCCTTTTGGGAATGGCGGCTACGGAAAACGAGCCGTTTGCCATCGCCGTGCAGGGACGCTATGCCTTCGTCGTGAACAATGCCGCGAATTCCCTGCAGATTTTCGATGTCTCCAATCCCGCCCGCCCGGTGTTGGCGGGACGCGCGGCCACGGATAGCCTGCCGCAGTCCGTCGCGGTTCAAGGGCATTACGCCTTCGTCGTGAACCTCGCCAACTCGCGGCAAATTTTCGATATCGCAAACGCCGCCGCCCCCAGCCCGGCGGGCCGTATCGCCACCGGCGGCGGAAGCAACGCCATGGCGCTGCAGGGCAAGTACGCCTATGTCGTCAGCCTCGCCGATACGCTCCAGATTTTTGATCTGTCAACGCCAGCCCGCCCCGCAAAAGCCGGCCACAACTCGACGGAAAGATACCCCTGGTTCGTCACCGTCAAGGGAAAATACGCGTATGTCGTGAATGAAGACGGTCATTCGCTGCAGATTTTTGATGTGACCAATCCCGCCAATCCCGCGCTGGCCGGCCGGGCGGCCACCGAAAACGGCCCCCGTTCCGTCTTCATTCAGGGACGCTACGCCTTCGTCTCGAATTTTCATTCCAATTCCCTGCAACTCTTCGACATCTCCAACCCGGCGAGTCCGGTACTGGCGGGCCGCGCCGCCACCGAGAAACATCCGAGTTCCGTGACGGTGCAGGGACGCTACGCGTATGTCGTCAATTACGGCGCGAAATCGCTGGAAGTGTTTGATGTGACAAACCCCGCCGCCCCCGCGCTGGCCGGCCGCGTACTCACGAAAGGCCCGTCGAATGCAATCACCGTGCAGGGCCGCTATGCCTATTTCGTGAGCACGGAAGCCGATGCCCTGCAAATTTTGGATTTGGGCGGCTTGTACGATGCTAAACCTGAAGGCCCGGCCCCGCGCTGAGCGGTAGTTCTGATCCTCAGATCCCCGACTTATCCCGCAATTCACGAAAGCGACCTTTTTGCGAGACGCCAGCCGAATCGGTCAAAATGGAGCGGTGGCAGTCAAAAAGCATCCGGTAACAGCGTCGGTCCGGTTGCACAGGGTGTTTCAACTTAAACGCGGCATTACAGCATTCGATTTTTCTTTGGAGGTTTGGTCATGATTCGTCGCCCTTCTCGCGTTTTTTTCGCGGCTTTTTTGCTGGTGTGCGGCTTGTTGCTTCCGGCGCAGAGTACGGTGGATACCGGCGGCCTGCGCGGCCGGGTGACGGATGAGAAGGGGACGCCGCTGCCGGGCGCGATCATCCGCGCCAAGGGCCCTCAGGGCTCCAAAGCGGCACAGAGCGACGGCTCCGGCAATTACAGCATCGGGTTTCTCACGCCGGGCGTCTATGAAGTCACGGCCTCCATCGACGGCTTCAACACCGTGATCCAGTCGGGGGTGGAAATCACACCTCTCCACACCAGTCAACAGCCTTTCAAGTTGCTGGCCGGCAATGGCGGCGAGATGGTGGTGGTCAACGCCGCCGGCATGCGGGTGGACACCACCGCCACGACTTCGCAGACCTCGATCAACCTCTCGGTGGCGATCGAATCCTTCGCCCGGGAGCGCAGCCTGACCTCGGCGTTTGATTTTTCCCCCGGCGTGATTGCCAATTCAGGCGCCGGCACCGGCAACCCTTCAGTGTCGGGCGCCTCCGGCCTGGAGAACCAATATTTGATCGGCGGCGTAAACATCACCAACACCGGCTACGGCGGCATCGGCGCGTATGACGCCGTGCTGGGGGCTTCGGGCGTGGGCGTAACTACGGATTTTCTGGAAAATCTCGATGTGCGCGAGGGCGGATTCGAGGCGGAATATGGCGGCGCGCTGGGCGGCGTCATCAGCGCCTCGATCAAATCCGGTTCCAATGATTTTCATGGTGCCGTCGGCGCCTACTATTCGCCCCGTTCACTGAATGGCGCACGGCGGAATCTTTCCGCGCCGGGCGGAATCAGCAATTCCCAGGGACACAACACCCTGGACGCCAGCGTGCAATTCGGCGGCCCGATCATTCGCGACAAACTCTTTTTTTTCGTGGCCTACAATCCGGTCTGGAATACGGAATACACCCGTTTTGACATCAGCGAGAGCGATATCGCGAAAGACGCGATTGTGCTACCCAACGCCAACCGGGAATACGATTACGGCAGGCATCGGGTGGAAAATTATGCGGCCCACCTGACATGGAACATCACCGCCAAGCACAAACTCGACTTCATCGCCTTCGGCTCCCCCACGCCCTTCAGCGGCAGTGCCAGCGGACTTCAGGGTGCCATCGGCCGGCGGGTGCGGCCGAGCGATGATCCCGGCGTGGCCGTGCTGCCGACCCCTCGCGGCGTACCCGACACCGACTCCGTGGCCGGCGCCACAGGCGCCCTGCGCATCAACGATCGTTCCCTTTCCCTGAAATATTTCGGCAGTTACGCCCCCTGGATCAATATCGAGGCGCAGATCTCTTACCATCTCAACCAAGTGCAGCAAACCCCGACCGCAGCGTCCGATGTCATTCAGTACACGGATATCCGTCGCACTCAGATCTTCAATTCCCAGCAGGGCAACGCCGGTGCGCCGGGGATTCCCACCCCGCCCATCGTTTCTCCCGCGCAATATAGTTTCGGCGGATTGGGACGGTTCCAGGGTGGCTCCGACGACCACAATACCGATTACACACTGAAGATCACCCATAATCTGAATTGGATGGGCGCGCATGAACTGAAGTGGGGCGGGGAACTGGCCGACAGCAGCTTTCGTGAAAATCCGATCCGCTCGGGCCCCCGCGACGGTAATGGCGTGGAAATCTACCTGCAAAGGGCTTCCAATCTCGACAGCTATGTGCGCATCCGCTCCGGCACCTCGGCCCAGCTTCGCTGCCGCCGGGTGCTTCCCTTCAACACCACCCCGCTGGGCCCCGGCAGCGCCTGCGACACCTATCAATACCGGCTCAATCGCGGCAACTTCAGCCCCGCCACGCGCGATACCAGCAACAAGGAACTCAGCCTGTTCTTGCAGGACAAATGGTCCCTCAACCCCCGCGTGACCTTGAATCTCGGAATGCGCTACACCCAGGCCAAGCTTTCCAATCCCACCAATTTCACCATGCTCAGCAGCCGGACGGGAAATCCGCTGCAGGGCACCAATGGCGTGCCCGTGGGTACGACCGATCCCAACTGCGTTCGCGGCGCCGACCCCGCCAACCCCAATTGTTTCGTCGCCGGCGCGGGCAAATTCGTGGGCAGCTCCTACAGCTTCAGAGGCGAATGGGGACCGCGGGTCGGGATCAGCTGGGATCTTCTGGGGAATGGCAAATCCAAGCTCTATGCGAATTACGCCCGGATGTTTGAACGCATCCCCAACGATCTGGCGATCCGCTCCTTCGGCAACGAATTCGGCCTCAGCCGCGCCACCTTCAATAACCCGGATCTGTCCGGCCAGACCTCTTTCGTGCTGACCAATGGCGGCGACTCGACCACCGTCGCTCCGGGAACCCGCCTGCCCTACAAGGACGATTTCATCGTGGGCTACCAATTCGAAGCCGCCCCGCGCTTCCTTTTGGATATCAAGGGCACTTACCGCCGCCAGGGCCGACTTCTCGAGGACACCCAGGCCGCCAGCGTCGAGGCGATCGAAAATTATTATTACAACGGTATGATCGGTTCAGCCTGCACCAACTGCGCCGCTTTGGGAATTACGCCCGCGACGGGATTGTTCCCCGGCGCCGGGTTGGCCCGCTTCGAACGCTATGTCCTGGCCAATGTCGGCAACAACGGCCCGACCGCCTTCAACCAGGTCTATCCCAACGGCACCGGCCCTTGTCCGCAATACCCGCTGGAACCCCAGTGCGACGGCAGACCCACCGGGGTCATGACGCCGGTCGGATTTGGCAGCCCCGAATCCAAATACAAGGCGATTTCGATCACCGCCACCAAACAGCGCGGCGAAGGCGAGCATGTCACGATGCAGGCCACTTACCGGATTTCCCGAATCTCGGGCAACTACGAGGGACTTTTCCGCAACGACAACGGCCAGAAAGATCCCAACATCTCCTCGCTCTATGATTTTCCCCTCACCCACCTGACCCGGTCGCAATTCACCTCGGGGCGGCTCAACAATGACACCCCGCACGCGCTGCGTATCAATGTCGGCTATGAGGATCTGTTCATCAAGAATCTTTCCGGGGCGGTGACCTTCAAGTGGAACTCCGGCACGCTGCGAACCCCGTATCTCGCCCACCCCAACTATCAGAATGCGGGCGAAATCCCCGGCATCAGTCCGCAGTATTACACCTTCGACCTGAATGGCGACACCTACAATGATTTCTACCTGCTCCGGGATTACACGGCCGTGGAGCGGGGCGCCAACGGACGCAACAGCGACATCGCCACCTGGGACGCGAAAATGGCCTACCGCTGGAACCTCGGCAAGAGCGAGTTCGTTTTCAGTGTCCTGGTGCAGAATATCTTCAACAATAACGCCGTGACTTCCTACGACAACTTTGTGGAAAGCACCGCCGGCATCCTGAACCCGCTGTATAACTCGCCCAATGGCGTCCATGACCCCCGGGAAATCCGGCTGGGTGCCAAGTGGAGTTTCTAGCGCGTTCTTGCCTGGCGCAAACCCCCCGGAAAAATACCGGGGTTCCCGGAGAAACCCGGCAACCTGATCATGTTATTATTCAATAGTTACCCCGAACCGCCCTTTTATTTCTTGTGAGGTATTTTCATGCTGCACCGCCTTCAAATTCTGCCCGCCCTGCTGACTTTTTCCGTGCTCGTCGCATTTGTCGCCGCCGGACCGCCTGCGGACCGCGATCGCAACGCGCCCCACATGATTCACCTGCAGGTGGGACACGAAAATGCCCGGCAATGGCCGCTCTTCACCGCGCCGGACGGTTCGCCCCGTTTTGCGGTGGCGCTGATCGAAGGCAAAGTGACGCCCGATCTTATTTCCGATATCAAGGCGACCGGCGCCTCGGTATTGAATTACCTGCCCGACAACGCCCTGCTGCTTCGCGCCGATGGCGTCGCGGCGCAAAAGCTTCGACTCCTCTCCGATATCACCGCGCTGCGGGCATTGCCGGACTGGACGAAAATTTCTCCGGCGGTGGCGGAACTGGCGCGGCGGCCGGCGGGCAAGCCGCAGCGCCTGCTGGTAGTTCTGGAAGATCACGCGAACAGCACGGCCGCCATGGCCCGCTTGCAGCCTGCGGCTCGCCTGGCGGCGGCATCGGGCAGCGTTCGTTTCATCGTTGACAGCGGCCATGGCGCCCGTTTGACGCTCACCGCGGCGCCGTCCGAACTGCTTGCCGGGGCGCAGAACCTCGCGGCCGATCCGGATGTCCTGTGGATCGAGCCCTCCCCGGAAATTCATTTCACCAATGACGCGGCCCGCTGGGTGGGTCAGAACTACGACTCAGCCGGCTCGGGCACTTTGGCGGTCACCGGCCCGGTGCATGCGCATGGCATCAACGGCAACGGCCAGGTGGTCGGGCACTGCGACGATGGCATTGATCCGACCCATGCCTGCTTTTATGACGCAGCTCAGGGGCTCATCAGCGGGGTGGGCGTGGTCAACTACAACCAGCGCAAGGTGATCTACTACAACCACCACGACACCACGCTGCCTTGGGAAAATTGTGCCGGTGAAGGACATGGTGGCCACACCGCCGGCACGGTCGCCTGTGATTCCAACGGCAACGGTACCTGGGACACCGGCGCCCCCCCGGATGGCATGGCACCCGCCGCCAAATTGGCGATCTCCGACTGCGGCACCACCGATCCCCCGGGCATCGGCGCGGATTTGAATCCGATGTTTCTCGAGACCTACAATGTCGGCGCCCGCATCCATACCAACTCATGGGGCGCTTGCAATGGAACCGCCGCCTGTTACGCCTATACCACGGCGTCTCATGACGCCGATGTCTTCATGTGGGAACACCCTGACATGCTGATTGTCTTTGCCGCTGCCAATGAAGGACTTCCCTCTTCGGTGACGCCGCCCGGCTCGGCGAAGAACATCGTCACGGTCGGCGCGACCAACCGCGGCACCGGCGCCGACACGCTCGCCACCTTTTCGTCCCAAGGCCCCGCTTCCGATGGCCGCATCAAGCCGACCATCACCGCACCTGGGGTCAATACCAATTCGGTGCTCGCCACCAACGGGGGCCTCTGCGGCTCACTCGGCGCACCGGCCGGCGCGCCCAACCACACCGGCGGGACTTCGCTCAGCGGCACCTCCATGGCCACCCCTGCGGTCGCAGGCTACTCAGCATTGATCCGGCAATATTTTATGGACGGTTTTTATCCGACCGGCGCCAGAGTTCCCGCCAATGGCTTTACCCCCTCGGCAGCGCTGCTGAAAGCCTCGCTGGTTAACGGCGCGCGCAAGATGGGAAGCATCAACCTGCCCAGCGGCCAGTCGGGCTTCGGCCGTGTCTCGCTCAAGGAATCGCTCTATTTCAACGATACCGGCCTGCCCCGGCGGCTGTTCGTGGATGATCACAAGAAGGGCTTGGTACAGGGAGATGGTGCGACCACCTACAAATTCAATGTCACCTCCAGCGCCACCCCGTTCAAGGCCACCGTGGTCTGGACTGACGCGCCGCCCGCCATCATCTCCGGCGTCACGCTGGTGAATGATTTAAATCTGCGCGTCACGGAACCCAATGGCACCACCTATTACCTAGGTAATGCCTTCAACACCACGACCGGTTTCTCCACGCCGTTCACCACCGGTGGCGCTGCCAACAACCGGGATGTGGAGGAGGAAGTCTGGGTGTCGGCGCCGGCGGTCGGCGTCTGGACCGTCACCGTCACCCCGCTCAACATCCCCGTCGGCCCCCAGCCCTACGCGCTGCAAGTCACGGGCGCCTATTCGATCCCCGTCGCCGGCACGCCCGTGGTGGATTCCACCCGCATCAGCGATCCCGCCCCGGGCAATAACGACGGCGCAGCTGATCCCGGCGAAACAGTCAACCTGCAAGTCAAACTGCGTGAGATCGCCGGCACCGCCATCAATAACCTGACCGGCACGCTCTCGGCACTCGGGACGCCCGGTGTGACTGTGACCTCAGGCGGGCCGTTCTCCTTTGGCAACCTCGCGGCGAACGGATTCGCTCTCAACGCAACCCCGTTCCAGGTGGCGCTCACCGCTGTGGTGCCCTGCGGCTCGCTCATCCCGCTGCGTCTGACGCTGACCGACGGCGTCAACACCTATGTTCTGGATTTCGGCATCCGCGCTGGATCGCCCGGCAAGACTCCGGTGGTCAGCGTGGTGGACAATTTTGAAGCCACCGCCAACGGCGCGCCGCCCGATGCCACCAAGTGGAACATCAGTGGTGCACAGGTGGCGGTTGACAATACCATCGTTAACTTCCCCACCGCCGATACCGGCGCAAACGCCGTCCATCTGCTGCAATCAGGAACCGCGCCGGGCACGGTGCTTCAGACCAAGTCCCTGGATTTCACCAATGTCAAGACCGCGCGCCTTACCTTCTCCGCCTGGGGCAACGATGTTCTGGCCGCCGCGGCCGGCCCCTACTTCCGCGTCGAGGTCTGCGCCGGACCGGTCGCCACAACATGCGCGCCGACCGCTGCCGGCTGGGGCATGGTCTACGGCTGCCCCAACCATTTCAGCGGCGGCTTATCCTTCAATTGGAACAACAACGTGCTCACTCCGCCGGCATGGAACCAGTTCAGTGTTGATCTCACCCCCACGGCGCTCATCGGCAATGCCGCAGCCAATGTCCGCTTCCGTTCGGTACTGACCGGCGCCTCCAGTGAAGCCACCACTGCGGTTTATGTGGACACCGTCAACCTGGCGGGTTACAGCTATACCTGCAATCAACCCGCCGCCAACCAGCTGCTGCTCAAGGCGGACAAAACCGGCGGCAAGGTGCACCTCTACTGGATCGGCGGCATTCCGACCTACAGTCTAAACCGCAGCATGGTCGGCGGCGGCTCGGCGGGGCCCTATGTATTGCCCTCCGCCACTTACGACGACAATGTCCTTGCCGATACCAATTCTTACCAGTGGGTGGTGCAGTAGCCGATCGTGATTTCCATAAGGCGCGGAAACTGCGCCTTTGCAACCTTCAGGGGCGGCTTCGGCCGCCCCTGATTATTTGCGCGCCCGAGTAGGAGTCCGTCCGAGTAATCGCCCCACCGCGCACCGGGGGCTTGCGGCCCGTATGCGAGGCAGGGCGAGCGCCGCGATGCCGCGCGTATCGCAAGCGA
>JAYVQF010000055.1:0-2735 GCA_043777195.1 Thermoanaerobaculia bacterium | reverse complement strand
CGCTGCGGCCGGTAGATGTAGCCGGCCTGGCAAAACCGGCAGCCGGCGTTGCAGCCGCGCATGATTTCATAGGAGAAACGGTCATGCACGATCTCGGTGTGGGGAACGACCGGATTGGTGGGGAAGGGGAAATCCGAAAGATTCAAAAGAATCCGCCGTTTGATCGGATAGGGGGCGCGATCGCTCTTCTGCGCCACCAGCAAATTGGAAATCGGGTCGCGCACGGCGTCATACAAAGCCGGCGCATACCAGCCTTGCAATTGCGCCAGGGTCTTGATGATCTCCTCGCGGCGCATGCCATCGCGCTTGAGCTCACGATGCCTGGCGACCAGTTCCGGCACCGCCTCTTCGCCATCGCCGATGAGAATCAAATCAAAAAATGGCCAAGCCGGCTCGGGATTCACCGCCGCCGGGCCGCCGCCCAGAATGATGGGGTGGCGTTCGTCGCGGTCCGCGCTCCGAATGGGAATGCCGCCGAGGTCCATCATTTGCAGCACGCCGGTGTAGGTCATCTCGAATTGCAGCGAGAAACCGACGAGATCGAATTTGTTCAGCGGCCGATGGGCTTCCAGCGACACCAGCGGCAATTTGGCGCGGCGCAAGCGGGCTTCCAGGTCGGTCCAGGGCGCGAAGCAGCGTTCGGCCCACACCCCTTCCATGTTATTCAGCAGTCCATACAAAATCTTGTATCCGAGATGGCTCATGCCGATTTCATAAAGATCGGGAAAGGCCAGGCAGATGCGCGAGGTGACCGCGGCATCATCCTTCATCACCGCGTTCCACTCGCCGCCGATATAGCGCGACGGCTTCTGCACGAATTTCAAATGCGGACGAATCTCATTCCACACCCCGTAAGCATCGGGATGTTGCAATGATTCAGAGAGCGAGATGGCGGCGGGGAAAGCGATATCGGGCATGGGGAATTTAAGGGGTGCGATGAGTGCGGAACGATGAGCGATGAGCGAAGAAACGAAAAGGGGCGCTGTGCGGATTATTCATCATTCGGGCAACGGCTGCGCCGGTAAGCAGTTGGGGAGCCGCATCCTTCATAATTCCCGTTGCATGTTCAAGAAAATTCTCATTGCCAATCGCGGGGAGATCGCGCTCCGGATCATCTGGGCCTGCAAGGAGCTCGGGGTGAAGACGGTCGCCGTCTTTTCCGAGGCGGACCGCGATTCCTTGCATGTCCGCTTCGCCGACGAGGCCATCTGTATCGGGCCGGCGAAATCGAAGGACAGCTATCTCAACATCACCCGCATCATCGCCGCGGCGGAGATCACCGGGGCCGACGCCATTCATCCCGGTTACGGATTCCTTTCTGAAAAAGCGGATTTCGTCGAGGCGCTGGCCGCCTGCAAAATCGCCTTCATCGGGCCGACCGACGACACCGTGCGGCGGATGGGGGACAAAGCGATGGCGCGCGAGACGATGATCGCGGCGGGGTTGCCCGTATTGCCCGGCTCGGACGGCCCGCTGCCCGATGTGGAGACGGCGAAGAAGGTCGCCGCTCAGATCAAATATCCCGTCATCATCAAGGCGTCGGCCGGCGGCGGCGGGCGCGGCATGCGCATTTGCTGGAACGAGGAAGAACTGGAAAAAAACATGCAGACGGCGCAGACCGAGGCGGGCGCGGCGTTCGGATCGTCCGAAGTCTACATGGAGAAATACCTCACCACTCCGCGCCACATCGAGATTCAGTTGATGGCCGACCATCACGGCAATGTGATTCATCTGGGCGAGCGGGAATGTTCGGTGCAGCGCCGTCATCAGAAATTACTGGAAGAGGCGCCCTCGGCGGCGGTCAGCCCGGAGCTGCGCGCGAAAATGGGGGCGATGGCGGTGCGCGGCGCGCAGATCGTTGGCTACCGAGGCGCCGGCACCATGGAGTTTTTGCTGGATGAAGACGGCTCCTTTTATTTCATGGAGATGAACACCCGCATCCAGGTGGAACATCCTGTCACGGAGGCGGTCACCGGCATGGATCTCATCAAGGCGCAGATCCGCGTCGCCACCGGCGAGAAGATGAACCTCACCCAGGACAATATCCGCATCGCCGGCCACGCCATCGAGTGCCGCATCAACGCGGAAAACCCGGATACTTACGCGCCGTCACCCGGCCTGATCTCAACCTTCCATCCGCCCGGCGGCCCCGGAATTCGTCTGGACACCCACGCCTACGCGGGTTATTTCGTCTCGCCCCATTATGATTCGATGATCGCCAAGCTGATTGTGTATGCGCCGACCCGCGCCGAGGCGATCATGCGCATGCATCGCGCACTCGACAGCTTCGTCATAGAAGGCATCAAGACCTCCATCCCGCTGCAGAAGCGGATCATCGAAGATCCCGATTTCATCGCCGGTAAGTTCTCCACCAAATTCATGGAGCGCTTTATCGCGCCGGACAAGAAAACCAGCTAGGGAGAGCGGGCTGATCAACCCGCCGGTTTCGTAAATGGCGACGGTGCTAAATCGTTGGGATGCAACCTGCTATTCCGCCGGCATTCATTCAGGGCCGCGCAATCCACTAATATTCCGCCCCAATGAAACGAGAACTACCCCTCCATCCCGTCACCCGCGAACCGATTACCGGAAAGCTTGATCCGGCCGCCATCTGTCCGAGCTGCACCCGCTGCTGTCGCTATGTTTCCATCGGGATCAGCAACCCCAACACCCTGACGGCGGTCTCGAACATTCTGTGGTATCTCTATCACAAGAATGTATCGGTGTATGAGGAT
>JAYVQF010000054.1:0-10728 GCA_043777195.1 Thermoanaerobaculia bacterium | reverse complement strand
ACGCAATCGTCAGCATCATCGAGCGCGCGCTGGGCGTGCGGGCGGTCATCATCGCGGGCTCTTCGATGACCGCCGTGGACCAATGCCCTGAACCGCTCATGCCGGCAATTTTCCGGGTAACGCGGCGCGTGTCAAGCGCGATATCAACACGCGCTGATATTCCCTGAGCGACGCAAGATCACTGTCGCCCGGGAGCCGGGCGTCATCGCCAATTCGGGTCTGCGACAACACCCAGGCAAGTTGCGCCTGACTGAACCCCGTGTCCTTGCGGGCGGCCGCAGGCAAGGCCGACTCCACGCTGTGACCCGCACCTTCCAGCGCCATGACATCCACCAGATCGCGCAATTCCGAGCGCGACAAGAGCGCGCACAGTTTGTTCGACAGAATTTCCCCGGGCGGATCTACAAATTCAGTCAGTATTTCCCGCTGCAATGGGGTCAGGCGGCTAGGTTGATTCATGTCCGATCAAGCCGGCGCTGCGCCAGGCACCGAGGAGAAAGCGCCAGAACTCCCGTCGCCGGCCGAGGAGCGGCGCCAGATCGTCCCATTGCCGGCTGACCTCGCCGGGCGTCGTGAAGAGCCAGACCTCCTCATCGCGTGCCTCGCGCATGACTTTCGCCAGCCAGCGCCGCCGTTCGGGGAGCGAGGCGCAGGCGATTTTTTCGCGCAGCTGCGCCACCGTCAACGGCTCATCCCACAGAAAATAAGGGATGGCCGAGGGATCGCGCAGATCGGTGGACAGCGGAAAATTCATGACAGCCTGTGCAAATGAATTTTACCCGATGCCCAAAAAATGTATTCCTGTGATCAGGCCGCCGGCTTGCGGGCGATGAAGAGCATGTTGCCGGTAGGGGCGGTGAGGCTCGTGCCGGTCAGGCGCCAGGGCAGCAAGCCCAGCGCGCCCACCGCGCCCGCCACCGACGACAGCGCCTTGAGGCGCGGGAGCAGGAAGTTCACGCTCACCCGTTGTCCCACCGCGCGGCAATGCAGCGGCGTGAAGCCCGCCGCTTGCGTCATCTTGGCGAGGTACTCCGGCGTGTAAAAAGCGACATGCTCCGGCAGCTTGAAAGAGACCCAGCGTTTGCCGCTCACCCGCCGCAACCAGCCAGCTTCGTTCGGCGTCACTAGGGCGAGAATACCCCCGGGCCGCAAACGGGCATGGGCCTGCTTGAGAAATTCATGGGGCCGGTAAAGGTGCTCGAAGAGGTCGGCGGCGTAAAGTACATCGTAGGCGCCGTCGCTCTCGGGCAGATCCTTCAGTTCGCCGCAGCGGGCGTCGTGCCCCGCCTCCCGTGCGACTTTGATCGCATCGCCCGAGAGGTCGATGCCGGTGACGGCCGCGTAGGATTCCCGCGCCGCCGCGAGGAAATAACCGGAGCCGCAACCCACCTCCAGCAGGCGGCCGTCCGGCGCGAGGCGCTTGAGCAGCGCCAGCCGTTCGCGTGCGGTGGCGAGGAGGTCCGCCTTCTGGGCTTCGTAATCGCTGTACCCGCCGTGGGTGCCGCCCGCCTGGTAGTACTGGCGGCCGTAAAAATCGGCGAGCGCAGACTCGGGCAGGCGGTTCCACAAGTAGAGCAGCCGGCAGCCGCCGCAGCGGGCGACCACCCAGCCGTCGCGGCCGCGCTCGAAGGACGGCGCGTCGCCGCCGCAGCCCGGGCAGGGCTGGGCCTCGCCCTCCTTCGCGGGCGAGTCGTACAGGCTGCGGGCGCGGCGGTGATTGATCAGCAACAGGTCCCAGAACATCTGCGCGGAGTCCCGCACGATGCGCACGCTCGATTCGTGGGAATGGGTGAGGGTGACCGGTATGCGCACGATCTTGAGTTGCCAGCGCCGGGCGATGGTGAGCAGCTCGATGTCGAAGGCGAAGCGTTTCAGGGTCACGCGCGGGAACAGCTGCTTGGCGACGGCGGTCTTGAAGAACTTGAAGCCGCATTGCGTGTCGGGGATGCCGCCGAGCGACAACGCGTGCGCGAACAGCGCGAAGACCTTGCCCGAAACCTTGCGCAGCAGGGAATAACCCACGATCACGCTGCTGCCGGGCAGGTCGCGGCCGCCGATGACGATATCGGCGCCCGCATCGAGGTGCTGCAGTGCGATGTCGAACCCCCGCAGGTCGTAGGGCAGGTCGGCGTCGACGAACGCCAGCCACCGGCTGTCGGCCTCGCTGACGCCGCGCTTGACCGCCGCGCCCTTGCCAAGGTTCTCGCCCTGCGCGATAACCCGCAGGTGCGGGATTGTCTCCATGAATTCGCCAGCCACTGCAATGGTCTGGTCGCTGCTGCCGTCGTCCATCACGATGATCTGGGTCGACCAGGGGCGGGTCGCAAGGAATGCCGCGGTGGCTTTCAGGGTTGCGGGCAGCCGGAGAGCTTCGTTGAAGGCGGGGATGATGACAGTCAGGTCATAGGCGGGGGACGGCGGCATGCGTGTTCCTGAGGCGGGGAGTATAAAGGCTTGGGCCATTCCGCCTAAATATCCGCGCGTGGCGGGAAAGCCCGCTCGTTATAATATCGATGACACTTCGCAGCGGCCTGCGGAGGATCGGCCCGGCGAGCCGGTCTTTCATGCACGCGGCGCGGCCAGCCAGACGGCCCGTGTTTCAGCCAAGGAATGCCCGATGTTCAAAATCATCGTCAAGACTCCCGACCAGCTCGATCTGGACGAGTTGGTCAATCTGCAGAAGATCGCCTTCGCGCAGGTCGTGGCCAACACGGACATGGATTACATCCTGGTGCCCGCGCATTACCAGTGGAAATATCAGACGCCCTACGGCACCGCGAAAACGGCGCTGATTTACGAGGGCGATTCGCTGGTCGCCATGAACTCGATGTATCCCCTCCAGGTGGCGGATGGGGAACGGACCTACCGGGCCTGGCAGTCGTGTGACACCGCGACGCATCCGTCGGCACGCGGCAAGGGCTATTTCATGAAATGCCTGGCCGCGCTGAAAGCGGAACTCGGCCCGGATGAACTGTTCTTGGGCTTTCCCAACAAGAATTCCCGGCCGGGGTTGACCAAATTCGGCTGGACCCATCGCGGCGACATCCACACCTGGGTGCGGGTGCTGCCCGGCCGGCGGCAGAGCCGGTTCGGGGAGATCACCGAACTGGCCGAATTCGGCGCGGCGCAGGATGCGTTCTTCTCAGAGTTGCGCGCGGCGGGCGGGCCGCTGCTTGATCGTTCCGCCGCGTACCTGACCTGGCGCTACAAGCGGCACACCCTCAATCATTACGACGCGTACGCGCTCAGCGAAAACGGTCGGCAGACCGGCCTGCTGGTGATGCGCAGCGCGAAGGTGCTCGGCCGCAAGCTCGCCGTCGCGATGGAACTGCTCACGCTCAACGACCGGGCGGAACGCCGGTTGATGAATTATTCCGCCGCCTGGGCGAGCGCGCACCGCCTCCGGTACGCGTTCCTGCACAACAACACCGTCGGCAACGGCGCCGCACTGAGCTGCGGCTTCATCCCGATCCCGATGTGGGCGATGCCCAAGCGGCAGATCCTGATGGGCGCCGCCAACGGCCCCGCGACCGAGCGGGTGTGGGCGCGGGAGTGGCGCCTGGGCATCGGGGACTGGGATGTCTTCTGAGGCGGCGGCTCCGCAGGCCGCGGGCGATGTCTGCTTCCACAGCGACGATCTGGGCGTTTCGTTGCGCGTGAACGACGCCATCCTGTCCGCCTGGGAGGCGGGCGACCTGGACGGCTTCAGCATTCTGGCCAACGGCGTCGGGCAAGATGAGATCGCGCGCCGGCTGGCGGCGGCGCCGGAGCGGCCCGCCCGCATCTCCGTGCATCTCAACCTGTCGGAATGCGCCTGTACTGCACCGCGCGAAAAAATCCCGTTGCTGGTCGACGCCGGGGGGGTCTTTCGCCATTCCTTCGGGTCCCTGCTGTGGTTGTGGCTCCGCACCTCGCACCGCCGGCGGGCCGAACTGAAGTCGCAGATCGAACTGGAATTCAACGCCCAGATCGCCGCGGTCCAGGCGCTGTGTACGCCGCGGTCGGTGTGCCAACTTGACGGCCACATCCACATCCACATGCTGCCGTTCACCTTCCCCGTCGCGATCCGGTGCGCCCGCGCGGCGGGCGTGCCGGGCATCCGCGTCTCCCGTGAATCTTTCTACCTGTCGGATCCGTGGCGCGACGGGTTGCGGCCGTTCTTCATGCTCAATCTCGTGAAGCATTTCCTGCTGCGGCTGTTGAGCGTGCGCGCTCGCGTTCTCGCCGAAGCCGGCGGCTTGCAATCGCCCGCGCGCCTGGTTGGGGTGTTGTACACCGGCCACATGACGGCACGGCGCGCGCTCGACGGCATCGCGGCGGCGCGGCGGCGCATCGCGGGGCCGCTGGAAGTCGTGTTCCATGTCGGCCGGGCGATGCCGGATGAAGCCGGCCGTTGGGCGCACGCTCCGGCGCAGGGTCTGTTCTACCTGGCGCCGCAAAGGGCCGTCGAACAGGCGGAGATCAAACTCGTGAAAGACGGAATCCGCGGCGGATCGACGCCGCGGACCTGAGAATGGGTTGCGATCCGCGCAAGCGCGAAAACGATGCGCGCCCGCGCGCCGGGGCGGCTGAAATCGAAGTTATTTTTCATGTCGGCGGCGCCGCGCCGCATGAAGCGAACCGCTGGGCACATGCTTCGGCCGTCGAGCGGTTTTATCTTTCCCCGCAGCGGGCGGTGGAGCGCGCGGAAATCACCTTCGCGCGGGATTGCCCGCCGGAGCCAGCGGCGCGGAAAGTCTGAACCGGCGGTCGGGATTCACCGGCCCGGCTTTGCAGCGGATTGCGGAATCGAGCCGATTTTTCCGGCGGGCTCCGCGAAGAGTCCAGCCAGTCCGGCCGCCCAGGTTGGGGCAAAATTGTAGGAAAAATTCCGGGTGTCGGCGCTGATGCCCAGGGTCTTCGGGCAGAAGGTTTGTGAGGCGCGAAGATCGAGGTGAATCCAGCCGTCCTTGACATGCTCCGCGCCGACCTTCGCCGGATCGATGCGGCACTGGGTGATTCCCGTTGCACTCACCGGGCAATCGGCAACTTGCTGTGCGCCCGCCAAGATCAGCAGGTGGCTGCCCGAGAGCCCCTGCGGTGGCACATAGGGCTGGAAGCGGAGCGTGGCGGCAGGCGCCCCCGCCTTGAGCCAGACCGTGGCGCTCTTCTCCATCCAGCGGTCGGCGTCGATGCCTTCGACTAAAAAGCGGGGCGCCTCGGTCACCGCGAAAATCCGCCACTGCAGGTAGCCCTTCGGTCCGGAGAATGGCACCCATCTGGTGACCGGCAGCCTGAAGCGGGCGGTGTTCTGCTCGACGAGCCGGATCGGCAGCAGGGTCTGACCATCCGGGTAGACCAGGCCGTAATTCGGGGTCAGGTTGACCGTCATGTCGCGGAAGGGAATGCGGGAGTTATCGGGGGTGCCGAATTCTTCCATGATCCAATCGCCGGGTTGCAGATCCCGCGGCTGCACGACTTGAATATCCGGTTCGGCGTAACCGGGCGTTGCCAGGACACCCACTTTGACCGGAATGCGGCGCAGCAGGTTCCAGGTAACCTTGGCCTCTTGATGAACCTCCTGCGACCCGGCCTGGTAAAAAAGCGCACGGGACGGTTTACCCCTCTCCACCGCGCTGGTCAACCGGCCATAGAGCCAGCTCCAGCTGGTCAGCGCGGACGCTCCGGCGAGGGTGAGGCTGATGCAAAACACGAGCGCCGTCGACGCGACGATCGCGCCGGTCCACAATCGGCGCTTTGACGGCGCCGGCGGAAACAGCGCGGCGCCGATGAAGACGGATGACAGGGCGGCGGCGGGATAATAGTAATAAATCGTGTTGGCCTGGATCAGCGTGAAAAAGCCGGCGAGCGCGCAAAACTGGACGAAGAGCAAGGCGGCGAAACGGCGATGAACGGTCGCGCGCGCCAGCAGCAGGAGCAAACCGGCGACCAGCCCGGTGAGAATCATCAGGGCCAGCACGCGATCATTGTCGAACACCGGTACCAGCGCGTAGGTGGTGAAGGCTTTCGCGAAGACCTGTTGCCGGGTGTAGGAATCGTGGCGCAATCCGATCCGCAGGGTCATGAACAGGGAAAATGCCAGGGGAAGAATGGCCGCCAGCAGCAGACCGAGGCGGTGGCGGCGCAATGCCGGCGTCAATCGTTTCCAGGAAAGTGCGGTGAGCAGGACAAAGAGGCCGAGTGGCGCCGCAAAAAGAATGCCGGTTTCCTTGATCATCAACGAGGCGAAAACGGCCAGTGACAAGGTGACCGCGTCCCGGCGGGGATGCGCCGGTTCCTGCTCATCGTAAACCGCCGTGGCCAGCACATTGAGAGCCAACAACCAGAAAACCAGCTGCTTGGGTTCGGATTTTCCCAAGGTGAACAGGTTTTCGACCGTCGCAAGATTGAGCGCGAACAACCAGGCGGCCAGGATGCCGGCAAGCGGCCCACGCCAGCGCCGCGTCAAGGCCCAGATCTGGCCGACGGCGATCAGCAAGAACGCGCCGTTGACCATGGAAAATGCCCAAGGCTGGATCGGCAGCAGGCGAACCATGATCCAGGTGTAGAGCCAGTAAAGCGGAAAAAACCGGCCGCCGTCGGTCACAAAAATGGCGCCGATCCGGCCTTTGGCCGTGAATATCTGCACCCCGTCATCAATCAGGGCGAAATGATTGAGAAATATTCCGGCACCGGCCATCAACAGCGCCGGCAGCAGGGCCAGCACGAGCTCCATGCGCCGGGACAACAATGCGGGCGTCGGTTCATTACGATTCAGGTCGGTCATGGCAGGCGGCGATTCTATCGGCTTTACAACGGCCGACACGGTCGTTAAAATACGCCCCATGAAAACCGTTCTCTCTCTCTCCGTCGCCGCCTCCTTCCTGCTCGCAACCGCCTGCGGGCAGCATGAATCCGTCAGTGATGCGGCGCCGACCGTGGGGTCTTCCGCGGCTGCGTCCGCGACTGCGGCCAAGCCGCAATCCGTTCCGGCCGTGCAACAGCCGCCGGCCGGACCGAAACTCACCGATTTTTCCTGCGCCATTTCCATCAGCGGCGTTCCTGCCGAGATCAAGCTGGGCGGCGAATACCCCGTGATCAAGGTCAAAGTGACGAACAAATCCAAAACCGCCTGGCCGGCGCTGCTGCCGGGCCGCTCGGCGATCAATGCGGTCAACCTCGCTTATCACTGGGTGCAGGGCGATGCTCCGCCCCAGGAGAGTTCCCGCGCATTGCTGACCGCGGATGTGAAGCCGGGGCAGACGGTTTCCGCCGAACTGCCGATCCGCGAGGTTCCGGCCAAGGCCGGCGATTATGTGCTCCGGGTCGAGCCCCTGCAAGAAGCGGTCGGCTGGTTTTCCGGCCTAGACGGATGCAAAGCTGAGACCAAGGTCCGGTTTGTGGAATAGCACGGTACCGCGGTCGTTGCGTGCTCAGCCCGCTCCGCCGACACACTCCGGCCCGTGCCGCTTTAGTTCCGTGACTTTGGAGCCCGCTGCTCTGTTGCGTTCCGTAGCATGAACAGCCTGTTCGCAATCCTCTCCCTCTTCGTGGCGGGTTGCGCGGGGTGGCGCGCGGCGGGTTCGTTCAACCGGTTGATTCCCCGATTGCTCGCGGCCGCGGCAGTGAGCGGCGCGGAAATAGTCGTTGCCGCCTACCTGCTGTCGATCGCAGGCCTGCTCGGCGCCGGCGGGTGGTTCATCAGTCTGCTGGCCGGAATATTGGCGGTTCTGTTTTTCTGCCAGCCGGCCGCCGTGCTGCGGCGGCCGTTCAACTCGCGGGGCATGCACTGGATTGAAAAATTCGGCGCGCTGGCCCTGCTGGTGATCATGACGGGCTGGCTGGCGTTCAGCTTCAACGCCGCTTTGTTCACCCCCCCGGCGCACATGGACAGTCTGACCTATCACCTGCCCCGGGCGGCGCATTGGGTGCAGGCGCACTCGCTGGCGCATTTCCCCACGGCGAATGTGCGCCAAAATGCGTTGACGCCCGGTGCGGAAATCCTCATCGCCTGGATCATGAGTCTGACCCGGAGCGATCAGGCGGTGGCGCTGCTGCAGTGGGGCGGCCTGTTGCTTCTGCTCGGTGCGGTTTATGAAGCCGCCCGCAGAACGGGAAGCGCGCGCATCGCGGCGATGGGCGCAACCGGCGTGTTGCTTCTCGCGCCGGTTCTCGTGACCCAGTCCTACACCACGCAAAACGATCTGCTCGCCTCCGCGTGGTTGTTGACGGCGGTGGCGCTGGCGTTGCAGCCGGAGGAACCCGCGGTTGCGCTCTTCAGCGGTCTGGCCTTCGGTCTGGCCACCGTCACCAAGGGTCACCTCCTGATCCTCACCCCGGTCTGGCTGCTGCTGCCCGGTTTCGGGGGCGCCTTCCCCTCGCGTCGGTGGTGGCAGAGGCGACTGCTCGCGCTCGGCACGATGGCCGTGCTGTTGTCCTATCCGGCGTACCTGAATTTTGCGGCCTACGGTCATGGGTCCGGACCCGAGGTGCTCACCTCACTGGTTGTGGCGCCCGGTTGGAATAGTCTGATCGTGAATCTGTCCGGTTTGTTTTCGTGGACGGGAGCGGCCGGCGTGATGGCGAATGAGGATCTTTCGAATGCGGGATCGTGGATGGCGATTTTGTTCGCCTCGGGTTGCCTGCTCGCCTGCCGCCGGGCGTGGCGCACGCGATCCACCCGGCTGGCCCTGCTGCTCACCGGCTTCGCAGCCTCCCTGCTCGGCAGCGCATTTCTGCTCAGGGCGAACCCGTGGACGGCCCGGTTGTTCGTGCCGGCGCTGGCCCTCGGCGCGGTGGCAAGCGCGGAACTGTTCCGCCTGCGCGGGGTGCGCAGTTTGGGCATGCTGATCCCGCTGTGCGCCGGGTTGGCATACCTGCTGCCGAAGATCGCGCGTTCCTCACCGGTGCATCATCTGGGCACGCCGGCCTGGCGGCCCGCGCTCGGCACGGCGCGCTGTGCAGCACTGGCGCCGGGCGAACTCCAGGCGGTGTGCAGCCGTTTGCATCTCCTGCGCGAAGCGAAGGGACGCCCCCTGCAGATTCTCTGGTACGGTTCAGGGAACGATCCGCTGTATTTCGCTTACGGGACGCGGCTCGACAACCGGGTCACGGAATGGGAGCCCCCGGCCAGCCCGGAGAATCCGCAGACCGATGCCGATGCGGTGGTGGTCAACGGGCCGCGGCTCTACTTCAGCGATTATCCGCGGCATCTTGGCCGCGAATTGGATTGGAATCAGGCGATCCATGCGATGACCCGGGTCGTACCGGTCCCGCTCGAAGCCATCGCCCGCGCCTATCCCGTCCGCGAAAACTTTGCGGAGTGGATGCTGTACACGCCATCAGCACCGGCCGCCCCGGCTCTTGCCGCCGACCGCGCGAGCGTGGAATTCCATCTGGAAAGTGACCGCTGGGCGGGGCCCGACACCCCCCTCAAGATCACACCCGACACTATGCTCTCCTCGATCTGCGTCGCCGGGGAAACCCCGCAGGCATACTGGGGTCTGCTGCCGCAGCGATTTGCACTGGCCGACGCCAGGGGCCGGGAGCTCGCCAGCGGAAAATTGTTCCGTCCGGGAGCATTCCGGCTCACCCTTGCCATCGATCCGCCACTGGCCGCCGGAACCGTCTGGAAACTCCGTTTGCGCATCAATCCGACCCTGATTCCCGCGGTGAAGTTCGGGGCGGGAGACACCCGCGCTCTGGGGGCGCGCGTCGATGCGATCACGGCCGGATCCTGCGGATGATCCGCGGGTCCAGCGATTACAATACGCGGCGCATGATCGCCAGGTCTTCCGAACCCGCACATGGTTGAACCGATCGCCTCCCCGGACGCCCCGTCCGGCCGTCTGCAGAGCCGTTTTGCTGCGGTCGTGCTGTGCGTCGCTTTGTTCGCCGTCTATCTCCTCACCGAACCGCCGCGCATCGGTCATGTGCCGACGGATTTTTCCCCGAACTCGCTGGTGCCGGTCGCACTTCTCGAACACCACAACTTCGACCTCCGCCCGTACGACAAACTGCTGCAGCCGCGCTCACCCGGTGCCGTTGCGATCGAGGCAAACGGCCGCTTGGTGTCCTTCTATCCAGTGGGCGCCAGTGTTTCCGCGCTGCCGTTTTACCTCCCGCTGTGGTTGCGCGGGACGGGGGTGAATTCGCTCGCAGAAGCGGAGTATGCCGGCCAGCTGGCCGCAGCGGCCTTCACCGCGGCATCCGCGGCGTTGCTGCTGCTGGTTTTTGCTGAATGGCTGCCGCTGCTGGCGGCGACCGGGCTTGCCCTGCTGTACGGACTGGGCACCTGCAATTTTTCAACGCTCAACAAGGCGCTGTGGCAGCACAGCCCCGCGGTATTCTGGGTTTCGCTGGCGATTTACGGCCTCACCGGCCTGCGCGCGCGAAGCCCCCGCTGGCTGGCTTGCGTCGGCTTCGCCCTGGGCATGGCGGTGTTCTGCCGGCCTACCAACCTCCCATTCCTGCCTGCCGCATTCGCGCTGTTGCTTTGGCGGCGCGATTTCCGCGCCGCCGCCTGGCTGACGGCCGGCGCGTTGCCGCCGGCACTGATGAACGCCTGGTACAACATCCATTACCTCGGCGGATTGTTGAACTTCGGCGGTTATACCCGGGTGGGCGGCAACGGTCTGCCGACGATCGAGAGAGTGCAGGCGCACCTGTTCAGCCCGGCCCGTGGGCTGCTGATCTTCCTGCCATTTCTGCTGCTGCTTCCCGCCGCGTTTTTCTTTCTACGCCGCGTCA
>JAYVQF010000053.1:0-2754 GCA_043777195.1 Thermoanaerobaculia bacterium | reverse complement strand
TCGGAAGCCTTCGACTGGAAGTAGGTGGCCTCGTTGAGTCTCGTCAGCGTACGAGTCGAATATTTGCCGGCCCACTGCGTCGCCACCGCAGCGAGGACGGCGATGAGCACCAATGACAGCGAGGTATGGCGTGTCCAGGATTCGCGCTGCGCCTTTTCCTTTTCCTTGAGACGATCGGCGCGCAGTTCCAATACGAGGGATTCGAGGGAGTTGTCGTTGCTCATGGCGCGGGATTTTATCCGTGGCCAGCTTACTTGTGCGCGCGTGATGGTGCGGGTTCATCCGTTTGCGCGATCGCCGGCCATTCCCATGTTTCGCCCAAAGCAAGCGCCCACTCGACCATATCCGTGAGCGCAGCGTGTGCCGCATCCGCACGCCTGGCGTCCTTGTCCCGCTTGGTACCCTCCACAATAGGAAGAATTCCCCAGACTGCTTTCATCGGTTGTAATTTTTTCGTTTCCGGCCAGGTGATATATCGGGCCAGCGCGCCCATCACCGTGGTGGGGGGCGCGGGCAACGGCTCGGCGCCGCGCGCGCGGCGGGTCATCTGCAAGGCCGCATACAAACCCATCGCCGCCGATTCCAAATAACCTTCGACCCCCGCGATCTGACCCGCCATGAAAAGTCCGGGCCGGCTTTTCACTTCAAGGCCGGGCGTGAGCAGGCGCGGCGAATCAATGTAGGCGTTGCGGTGGATGGTGCCGAGGCGCGCGAATTCCGCCTCGTGTAGTCCCGGAATCATGCGCAGGATGCGGGTCTGGTCGCCGAACTTGAGGTGGTTCTGAAACCCCACCAGGCTGACCAGTTGTGCAGCGGCGTCCTCCTGGCGCAGCTGCGCCACCGCCCACGGCCGTTTGCCGTCGCGCGGGTCGCGCAATCCCACCGGACGCATCGGTCCGAAGCGCAGGGTGTCGCGCCCGCGCCGCGCGAGAACTTCGATGGGCAGACAGAATTCGTAGAACTCCTGATTCTCGAAGGCGTGCAGTGGAATCCGTTCGGCCGCCAGCACCGCGTCGATGAAGGCTTCGTATTCATCGCGGGTGAAAGGCGCGTTCCAGTAATCGTCCCCCTTCCCCCAGCGGCCCCCCTTGAAGAGCACGGTTTCATCCAACGAATCCCGGTAAATCGTCGGCGCGATCGCGTCATAGAAATGGAGATAGGCCGAGCCGAAAAGGTTTTGTAATGCTTCCGCCAATGCCGGGGAAGTCAGCGGCCCGGTGGCGATCACTGCGAGACCCGCGGGCGGTGCCAATAATTCCCCGCGCAGAATGGTGATATTCGGCTGCTGTTCCAGCGTCGCCGTCACCGCGGCGGAGAATTTATCGCGATCTACCGCCAGCGCCTGTCCCGCCGGCACCCGGAATTCCCGCGCCAGCCGGATGATCAGCGAATCAAACCCCGCCATCTCCAACTGCAATACGCCGCTCGCATGCGCCAGCCCTTCCGCCTTGAAGGTGTTGGAGCAGACCAGCTCGGCGAAGAGCGGCGTCGAGTGCGCCTCGGAATACTTCTCCGGCCGCATCTCATGCAGCCGCACGGCAAAGCCCCGCCGGCTCAATTGCCACGCACATTCCGCGCCGGCGAGGCCGGCGCCTACTACTGAAATCGGTTCCACGCGGAAATTATCGGCGGAGCGCCCGCGCGGCGGTACCGTCAACCAAAGAGCGTCTTACTCCTCTTCATCCTTCTCAGCGGCCTTCGCTCCGTGTTGTTCGATGATTTTCTTCTGCACTATCGCCGGGGCTTCGTCATAGTGGGAAAAGCTCAGCGTGAAGCTGCCGCGGTCGGAGGTGATCGAGCGCAGCGCCGGGGAATAATCGAGCAGCTCCGCCATCGGCACCTGCGCGGTGATCGCCTGGCGGCCGCCGCGGTTGTCCACATTCTGCACCCGGCCGCGGCGGGAGTTGAGATCGCCCAGGGTGTCGCCCATGCATTCGTCGGGGACCGTGACTTCCACCACCATGACCGGCTCGAGCAGGGTGGGGCGGGCCTTGCGCGCGGCTTCGCGGAAGGCCTTGCCGGCCGCAAGTTTGAAGGCGAGGTCGCTGGAATCCACGGCGTGGTGTTGACCATCGTGCAGAGTCGCGGAGAAATCCACCGTCGGAAATCCCGCCAGCACGCCCCTCCCGAGTGCTTCGTGGATGCCTTTCTCAACCGAGGGAATGTAATTCTTGGGCACCGTGCCGCCATACACTTCGTCTATGAACTTGAAACCTTCGCCGCGCGCGAGTGGGGCGAAGCGAATCTTCACATCGGCGAATTGCCCGTGTCCGCCGGTCTGTTTCTTATGGCGGGCGTGGATGTCCACCGCAATCTTGAGGGTTTCGCGATATGGGATTTTTGGTTTGTGCAAATTCACCGCGACGCCGAATTTTTTCTTGAGCCGCCCCAGCGTCGCTTCGATGTGCAGCTGGCCCGTGCCATGCAGCAATAATTCATGGGTCTGAATATCCCGTTCGATGCGCAGGCAGGGGTCTTCTTCCGCCAGCTTGTGCAGCGCGACCGAGAGTTTGTCGTCGTCCTGCTGCGACTTGGGGGAGATGGCGAAGGCGATGACCGGCTGCGGCACTGCGACCGGCGCGACGCGCAGCGGCAGCGCCTTGTCGCACAGGGTGTCGCCGGTGAGGGTCTCCTTGAGTTTCAATATCGCGCCGATGTCGCCCGCCTGCAGCGCGTCCACCTTGATTTGCTGTTTCCCCTGAAGGAGCGCGGTCGTCCCGCCCTTTTCGTCAACGCGGCGGGATTCATTGTGCA
>JAYVQF010000052.1:0-2761 GCA_043777195.1 Thermoanaerobaculia bacterium | reverse complement strand
ATGAAAAGGCGGGCAACCTGCAAAAAGCGGTGTTGTTTTACGAACAGGCGCAGGCCGGCGAGCGGGCGGCGCAGATCTACGCGAAGCTCGGCGATCGGGTGAAAGCCGCCGCCATGCTGGAGATTGCGCTCGACAAATTGAATCGCGAGTCGCTGGTGGGCGAAGCCAAGCTCGACCCCAATCAGCCCAAGCGGATGAAATTATGGAAGGCGCTGGCCGAGCTTTATTCAGCGCAGCAGGCCGGGCAGAACCAGCCGCTCAAGGCCGCTGATTTTTGGTTGAAGCTGGAACAAAAGCCCAAAGCATCGGAACAGTTCGCGCTGGCGGGCGACCGGGTGCGCGCCGCGCAGTTGCGGCTGGACGATGACAATTACGAGGCGGCTGCCCAACTGCTTGCCGCGGAGAACACCCCGGCCGCAGCGCCGCTGCAGGCGCGCATCGCCGAGCATTTCGGCCTCCATGCGGACGCCGCGAAATTGTATGAGTCCACGGGAAATCCGATGAAGGCCGCCGCTAATCACGAGAAGTCGGGCGACAGGGCGCGGGCGGCCGAGCTTTACCGCGACGCGCGGGAATTCCTGAAGGCGGCCAAGCTCTTTTCCGAGGCGGGAAAATACGGCGCGGCCGCGGAAGCGTATGCGGAAGAGGGGGAAACCGCCTTTGCCGCGGCGATGTATGAGAAGGACGGCCAGGATGAAAAAGCCGCCGAGCTGTACCTGAAAATTGACCACGCGGAAAAAGTCGCACAACTGTTGATCAACAAGGGGAAACGCGCCGAGGCGCTGGCGCTCCTGCAGAAAGTTCCCCCGAGCGCCGGCCGCTTTTCGGAGGTCTGCGCCATGCTGGGCGAACTGTTCCTTGAAGCCGGCGAATGGAAGCTCGCCGCCGAACGCTTCAGCCGCGCGCTGGGAAAAGCCGGACCCGCCGCCGACACCCTGCCGCTCTTTTACGGCATCGCCCGCGCCCGCGAGGGGCTGGGCGATCTCGATGGGGCCCGGCAGGCTTATGAATCGGTCATCGGGGTGGAATACGGCTACCGCGACACCAAGGAGCGGCTGGCGGCGCTGGGCAGCGGCGCGTCGCTGGCGCCGGGCGCCGCGTCCCTGAGCACCTCCGGCATACAGCCGGCGCTGCGCTACCGCCTGGAAAAAATGCTCTCGTCCGAATCGCTTTTTGAATTGTGGGACGGCTATGACGGCCAGCTCAACCGCCGCGTCAAAATTTACCGCATCACCGGCGCCGCGCAGGCGCGCGAACGGCTGCTCGCCGCCGCCACCGCCGCGCTGGAATTGCATCATCCCCATGTCGAATCGGTGACCGATCTGATCGTCGTGCCTGCCGAGGCGCTGGTGATCGCGGAAACCCCGGTGGGCGAAACCCTGGCGGAGCGGCTCAGCCGCGGACCGCTCCCCCTCGCCGAAGCACTGGAAGCGGCGCGCGGGATTTTGCGCGGACTCGCCGCGGCGCACGCGCGGCAACTGCTGCATGGGGCGCTCAGCCCGGAGCGGGTGACGCTGGGCCCCGGCGCGCAGGCGAAGGTGGGCGGCTTCGGCTTCATCGAGCGCGCGGAGGAACAGCTCGCCAGCCGGCCGGTCTCCAGCCATTACCTGACCCCCGAACAATTCACCGGACAGAAACTGGACGCCCGCTCCGATCTCTATCTCTTCGGCCTGCTGCTCAAACATATGACCCTGGGCTTGCCGGCGCCGCTCGCCCCCGGGAAATTACCGTGGGAACATACCGTCAGTGATGACGCCGATCTTGATCTCATCCGGCTTCCCGCGGCACTGTCCAGTTTCATCTCGCGTTGTCTGTCCCGGGTGCGCGAGGGGCGGCCGGTCTCGGCCGAGGCGGCTCTGGGCGAGCTGGAAAAGTTGGGGCTGCTACCCGGCATGGTGGTCAACGGCCGCTATGAAGTCATCAAGGAAATTGGCGTCGGGGGCATGGGCCAGGTCTATCAGGTGAAAGACCGCGAACTGGACGAAAGCGTGGTGCTCAAAATCCTGCGCGCGTCCGCCAATGATGATGAAACCCGCAACCGGTTCACCCGCGAGATCAAGATCGCGCGCCGCATCACCCATCCCTATGTGGTGCGGGTGTTCGACATCGACCGGGTGGGCGAAAACCTGTTTCTCACCATGGAAATGGTGGAAGGGATTCCGCTCGGCCCCTTCATTGACCGCGGCTACTGCAAGGACATGCGCCGACCGATCGACCTCGCGCTCAAGATCGCGCAGGGCATGGAGGCTGCGCACCAGCAGGGCGTGGTGCACCGCGACCTCAAGCCGCTCAACATTCTGATTGACCGGGCGGGCAACCCGAAAATCCTGGATTTCGGCATCGCCAAAAGCGGCGCCGATCCACAGCAGACCGAACTCACCCGCGCCGGCGAAATCTTCGGCTCCCCCAAATACATGTCGCCCGAACAATGCCAGGGCTTGCCCGCCGACGGCCGCGCCGACATCTACGCCTACGGCGCAATCCTTTATTACATGTTCACCGGCCGCGAACCCTTCACCGGCGAGACCCTGCAGTCCTGCATCCAGCAGCATCTCAATGTCACGCCCTCCGAACCGCGCACCGTCAATCCCCTCGTGCCGCCGCCTATCAACCAGCTCATCATGGCGTGTTTGCGCAAGCCCAAAGAACAACGGCCGGGGAGCTTTACAGAATTAGTGGCGGTGCTGGGGCCGATCAGGCAGATGGCGATCGCGACGGCGCCGGTTGGGTAAAGAAAGAGGCAGAGTTCGGTTCGTGGGCT
>JAYVQF010000051.1:0-10778 GCA_043777195.1 Thermoanaerobaculia bacterium | reverse complement strand
GGGCGGAGCTAAGCTCCGCCCGAAGGCTCCCGGGATCCTCAGGGCGGAGATTAGCTCCGCCCCTACAATGATCGCCGTGGGTGGCATTCGATAATTTGTCATCTCTCATTCCGGCGCGGGAAGATCTGTGAGTATGATGTTGCGATAGCTCAGGTAATTTCCGGTCGCCGTTTCCAGGACGCTGCGGGCGAGCTGGTAATCGGTGATCGCGGCGATCTCGGCGCTGCGGGCGCTGGAAAGATCGTTCTGGAATAACAGCACCTGGTAGCTGGTGGAGAGGCCGTTTTGATAGCGGGTTTTCTCCGCTTCCAGCTTGCGCTCCTGCAAACGGCGGTTGGCCTGCGCGGCCAGCACCCGCTTGTAACCGGACTCGTAGTTGCGCACGGCATTGCGCACTTCCAGTTCCAGCCCGGCGTCGTAGCTCTCCAGTCCCGCCTCGGCCCGCGCCTGCGCGATGCGCGCGTCAGTGTAGGCGGCGGAGGGGCCGCGATTGCCGATGGCCCAGGTGAAGTTGAGGCCGACCGACCAGTTCTCCAGCTTGCGGCCGAAGGCCTGCGAATTGGCGCCCGACCAGCCGGTGCCGGCATTTTCCACCGGATCATTGGGATCGCCGCTGAAGCGTTTTTGAAAATCCACCGGCCCGGTCGAACCGCTGCCGCCGTAACTGCCGGACAGGTCCAGCCGCGGCAGGCGATTACGCCGTGCGGCTTTCGCGTTCAGCCGTGCCTCCTCGGCGCGGGCGTTCATGCCGGCGCGGGCCGGGCGATTGGCATGAGCAGCTTGCAGCGCAGCGGCCATGTCCACATGGGGCTGGCTCATCGCGGTGGGCGGCTCAATGTGAATTTCGCCGGTAAAAAGCGCGGGATTACCCGGGGCGATGAGCCGGCGCAGATTATCCATGGCCGACAGCCAGCGATTTTCCGCGGTGATCACGGTTTCTTCATTGGTGGCGACGCCCGCTTCGGCGGTCACTTCCTCGATCTGGGCGATCGTGCCGGCCTTGATTCGCGCCTGGGTGTCGCCCAGGAAGGTCTGCGCCAGGGTGCGGGCTTCGAGGGTCACCTGGTAATTTTCCTGCGCCGCGAGCAGCGCCCAGAAAGCCCGTTCCACTTCGATCATGCGGGTCTGCAGGGATTCCCTGCTCTCGGCCAGCGTGCCGGTGCGTGCGAGGCGGGCCAGGCGCAAATTGAGGGACGCCGTGTCATAACCCGCGCCCGCCAGCAGCGGCTGAATAATGGAAAAGGTGATGCCCGAAGTGAAATTGGGGTTGAGCGACGCGGCGCCGGGGATAAAGCTGTAAACCGGTTTGCTCGTGCCGCGCGCGGCGGTGTAATCCAGCTTGACGCTGCCGCCCCATTCGAGATTGCGGCTGACGCCCAGCTCCAGCGCTTTGCGCCGGGAGGAAGCGGTGAAATAACTGGCGTAAAAAGGATCGGCCGGGTTATTGGGGTTGCTGGAAGCCGGCGGCACCGCCCCGAGCGATTCGTTGTAGGAGGCACTCACGCCCGCGCCCAGCAGCGGATCGAAATTCGCGCGCGCCACGGCCACCCGGGCATCCTGCTGCGCGCGGTCGAGGCGCAGCACCCGGATGTCGGGATTATTCTCCGCCGCCGCAGCCAGCGCCTCCTGCAGCGTCAGCGTATGCGCGGCAGAACCCGCAGTCTGCGCGGCCACAGTTACAGGAAGTAACCCAGCCGGCAAAAGTCCGGCGGCCAGAATGAACGAACGAAAGGAAAAGGTCGCGGCCATGAAATAACCTCGGCGGGATAAGTGTGGAACGAAACTGATTACGGTGACTTAGGGACAAAGTTTAGTGAATACGCCCGGAGCCAAAAGAGGAGCGAGCCGGAGAGCGCGTAGGCTTGCCCCTTCCCGATTTCCACAAGCGGGTCGTTGACGATTCGTGTTACGCCCAAACCCTCCGTCCAGGATATTGTCAGCTTCGCCGGAGCGACGAGAGTTTGCGAGCAGCGATACCCGGATGTTGTCATTCTGTAGATTGCAAATCGCAAAGCTTTGGGGCATCATTTCCCAATGAAGTCGCGGGTTGAAAAGGGTTCGGCAGCCCCCGTTGCATGCATGCACTTCGGGGAGCAGTCCCCATGATCATCCGGCGAACTGCTCCGCGGGAGTTCGAGGTCGTGTTCGAGACCGAGGCGGAGCTGCGCGCCGAATACGACCAAAACCTCGCCAGTGGCGGTCTGAGGCTGCCGACGGCCGAGCAGATCGCCCCGTTCACGCCGGTCTCGCTGGCGCTGCGGCTGGAAGGGCGCGGCATGGCAAGCGTGAAGGGCACCGTCGTCGCCCCGCTTCCCGGGGCGCTGGCCCTGGCGATCGAAGGCGACCCGAACGCGCTCCTGACTGCGCTCCTCGCGCTCCCGCCGGAACCGGCTGAGCCCGATGTGAAAGACTCGTCATCAATCTGGGACCGCCTGCGCGCCCTCACGCCGCTGGAGAAGCGGATGCTCGCCCCGAAGGCCGACCGGACCGAACGCGGGCTCCTGACGCAAGACCACGATCCGCTGGTACTTTACGCGCTCCTCAAGAATCCGCGCATCACCGTCGAAGAAATCGTCCGTGTCGCCAAATCTCCGTTCCTCTCTTTCCAGATCATTGAGCTCATGACGAAAACCAGCCAGTGGATGGCGAGCCTCGAGTTGCGGGTCACGCTCATTCACAACCCAAAGACGCCGCAGACTTTTTCGCTGCGCATCCTGCCGACCTTGCCCGAGTCCGAGGTGCGCACCATCGCACGCGGCGCGGCGACCAGCATGGCGCTGAAGACGGCGGCACTGAAGCGACTGCAGGGCGGTTGAGAATCTTCACTTAGGCGCTCAGTCAAGCTAATCAACTCGCCGATTTTTGCGATCCTTAGGGGTCGTAAAGAAATTAAATGAACAAAGATGACTGCCGAGTCGCCCGATTGGCGAGGCGCGAGGAGCGCGCATGCCCGAAGGCATGTAAGCGAAGAGCAACGAAGCCAGTCGGGATGAATCGGCGGTCAGACTGTTCATTTAATTTCTTTACGACCCCTTAATCAGGGCGATGAAGCGGGGGTCGTTTTTCAGTGAGGCAAAGACCACATCCACCCGGGCTTCCTCCATCTCCTTGCGCCGCACCGCATTGAATTTTTCGTATTTGTAAAAGTGGCGGTGAAGCATCGCCAGCGCCTTTTCCTTTTCGCCGAGCAGCGCATAGATCGCGGCGATGTTGTAGCTCGCGCTCAGCAGCGGCTCGTGACCTTGCGCGATTTTCAGGGCTTCCGCCCGCTTGCCGGCACTGGCGAGATAGGTGGCAGAAAAAATCAGGTTGTAGGGGTCATGTGGGTCCAGCGCCAGCGCCTGACGCATGTAGCCTTCGGCTTTGGCAGGGTTCGATTCATTCCAGTAAACCGCCAAGTTGCGGTAGGTGAGCGCGAGCGGATAGGCGTCAAGGCTCTCTTGCATCAGCGCCAGTCCCTCGTCGTAGCGGTTGGCATGGATGGTCATCTTGCCCAGCCCATGCAGCGCCACGGCGCGCGAGAGCGGATCGGCGGGCATGGCGAGAATCCGGCGAAAAACCCCTTGCGACTGCACCCACTCGCCGGTGTGATGGCGCTGCAGCTCGCCCAAGAATCGCAGCGGCACCGGATCGCCCGGATCGAGCCGGCCCGCCGCGAGATAACGGCTTTGCGCGACGGCATAGTCCCCCCGCTCCTCAGCGCGCAGTCCCTCGTTCATCACCCGCTCAATCTCGGCCGGAACCGTTCCGGTGCGGATGGGCTCGGGCGTACTCACGAGCGCGGAGACTTCCGTAGTGACGCCGAGTTTCTCCAGCGCTTTGGCGGCATCCTTCGCTCGCGAAGGGACGAGGCATTTTTGTTCCACCACCTGCCGGTAGAGCGCGATGGCCCCTGCTTTGTCGTTGGCCTCAGCTTTGGCTTTGGCCGCCTTATTTTTCGCTTTGAGCGCGTCATCAAGCGCGTCGAACTGATGGGCGAGCATCTTCTCGATAGCCTCGACCTCCAGCCCTTTGGCGCCTGCGGCCACCCGCGCAAGTTCAACGCCGGTCGCATCGGTGAGCACCACCAGCGGAAGTTTTCCATCGGGTGCGTAGCGCTCCACCAGCGGTTTATTATCCGGCGTGATGAGGGCCAGGGTCACGCATTTCGCGGCCGCCAGTGTGAGCTCGCGAGAGATTTGCAGCGAGGAGGCGCGGGCCTCCGCGGCGGAGGCGGGAAGCCAGTTGAGGATCAGTCCGTCCTTCGCCGACGGCTGCTGGCCCGGGGCGAAAAGTTTCCACGGCACCACATACACCTGGGCCTGCGGTGGACGGCCCAGGGAATCCTCGGGGGCACCGCCCACCGGGCCGTTCATAGTGCCGCCCCGTCCTCCCCCGCCGCCGCAGGTGGAACAGGCGGGCAGCGATCCGGCCAGCAGGAAAGCGGCCAGCAGCACAGAACGCAAGGTCGGGTTCAACGAAGAAATAAACATGGGACACCTTTGTATGGCGTGAAGCGCATCTGCGCGCAGCGCGAGCAGATACGGCAGCAATAAAGATCACGCTGGAATGATAGCTTAGAGCTAGTCCAAAAACTATGCCCTGCGGCGGCTGCGCCATAATCACATCCCGAATCACATTCCTCACCCGAAAATTGGGGGCCGTGCGCACTCACAACGCGCATTCTGCCGACCCCCGGAGATCCCCATGAAACGCATTTTGTTATTACTCGCACTCGGGCTGACCTTCGCCTGCCGCTCGGGGGTTCACAAACCCGCGACCACCGCACCGGCCGTCGCCGCGTCAGAAGATCCCTATTTGTGGCTCGAAGAAGTCACCGGGGAAAAGGCGCTGGCCTGGGTCGGGGCGCGGAATCGGGAATCGGTCGCGGAAATTGCCGGGTCGCCGGCATTCCAGGAATTGAACGGCGATCTCTTGAAAATTTATGATTCCAGCGAAAAGATTCCCTTCGTCAGCAAGCAGGGAGAATTCCTCTACAATTTCTGGCAGGATGTCAATCATCGCAAGGGAATCTGGCGGCGCACAACACTCGCAGAATACCGAAAAGCCGTTCCTGCCTGGGATGTCCTTCTTGATCTCGACGCACTTGGCGTGGAAGAGAAAGAGAGTTGGGTGTGGAAGCAGGCGCAAATTCTGAAGCCGGCCAATCGCCGCTGCCTCATCACGCTTTCGCGCGGCGGATCGGATGCCTCGGTGACCCGAGAATTCGATCTGGAAACCCGCCGCTTCGTGCCCGGCGGATTCGCGCTCCCGGAAGCCAAGTCGCGGATTTCCTGGATCGATGAAAATGCCGTCTATATCGGCACCGATTTCGGGCCGGGCTCCATGACGGAATCTGGCTATCCCCGAATCGCAAAACTTTGGAAACGCAATACGCCTCTCGCGGAAGCGGCGACGATCTACGAAGCGCAGCCTGCCGATCTGTCGGTATCCGCCTTCTATGACGACACCCCCGGCTTTGAACGCCATTTCGTTGAACGGGAGATCAATTTCTTTTCTGCCGAGCTGTTTTATCGGCACGCAGACGGAACCCTGAAGAAACTTGAAATCCCCCTTGACGCCATCCCGTCCGTTCACCGGGAATGGCTGCTGGTTTCCCTGCGCACGCCCTGGACGACCGGCGAAAAATCGTTCCCGGCCGGCGCGCTGATCGCCGCGCCGTTTGCGGATTTCATGAGCGGCAAACGCGATTTCACGATGCTCTTCGAACCGTCGCCGCACGCCTCGCTGGCGTCTTATGACTGGACAAAAAATCACCTGATTCTCAATGTCCTCGAGGATGTCAAGAGCCGGCTTTCGATTCTGACGCCGGGCTCCGGTTCCTGGCAGCGTGAGCCATTTCCCGGCGCGCCGGAACTGGCGACGGTCTCGGTTTCTGCGGTGGATGAACAGGAGTCGGATGATTATTTCATGACCCTCTCCGACTTCATCACCCCGACCTCGCTGCATCTGGGCGCCATCGGGAATACGCCGGAGAAACTCAAGCAGACCCCGGCGTTTTTCGATGCGAAGGGCCTTGCGATCAGCCAGCACTTTGCGGTCTCAAAAGACGGCACCCGGATTCCTTATTTCCAGGTGGCGCACGAAGGACTGGCCCTCGACGGCACCCATCCGACACTGCTTAATGGCTATGGTGGCTTTGAGATCTCGGAAGTCCCTTTCTACAGTGGCAGCATCGGGCGGGCCTGGCTGCGCGATGGCGGCGTTTTCGTCCTGGCGAATATTCGCGGCGGGGGTGAGTATGGCCCGCAATGGCACCAAGCCGCCTTGAAACAGAACCGCCTGCGCGCCTATGAAGATTTCGCCGCGGTCGCGGTGGATTTGATCCGCCGCAAAGTCACCGCCACCCCGCACCTCGGAACTTTCGGTGGCAGCAACGGCGGTCTGCTGATGGGCAACATGATCACGCAATATCCCCAGCTGTTCGGTGCGGTGGTGTGCCAGGTTCCCCTGCTGGATATGAAACGGTATTCCAAACTCCTCGCAGGGGCTTCCTGGATGGCGGAATACGGCGACCCCGACAAACCGGAAGAATGGGCTTACATCCGGGCGTTCTCGCCGTATCACAACTTGCGACCCGGCGTGAAACATCCGCCGACTCTTTTCACCACTTCCACGCGCGACGACCGGGTGCATCCCGGCCACGCGCGTAAGATGATGGCCCGCATGCGTGAGATGGGCGCCGATGTCCGCTATTACGAAAACATCGAGGGTGGGCACGGTGGTGCCGCCGACAACAAGCAGAAAGCCTATATGTGGGCGATGGCTTACCGCTTTTTCTGGCAGCATTTGTCGTAATACTTGTCACGGATCTTTCCCCTCCCCACTTCAATGACTCTGCGGGGAAGCACGATTGGGGCCGAGCAATGACTCAGTATTTCATCGCCGCGCCGGTGTTGAAAACCAGCACCGATTCATCCGCCGTGATCACGCCGGTCGCAAGTAATTGCGGCAATGCGGCGAGCGCTGCCGCCCCTTCGGGCGAGAGGCGCAGCCCTTCCGCGCGGGCGAATTCCTGCCGCGCCGTTTCCCATGCCTCTTCGCTGACCGCGATGGCGCTGCCCCGCGTCTCCCGCACGGCGCGCAGAATCAGGAAATCGCCCAGCGCCTTGGGCACACGCAGTCCCCACGCGCGGGTGGCCGGCTCGGGCCAGACTTCGCTCTCTTCACGCCCTTCCGCAAATGCCTTGACGATCGGCGCGCAGCCGGCCACCTGCACCGAAATTAATTTCGGCGCCGGGCCGTCATGCAATCCCGCTTCGCGCAGTTCCGCAAACGCTTTCCACATGCCGATCAATCCCGTGCCGCCGCCGGTGGGATAGACAATGGCGCCGGGCAGACGGCCACCCAGCTGCTCCCATAATTCAAGGCCCAGCGTCTTTTTTCCTTCCAGCCGGTAAGGCTCTTTGAGGGTCGAGAAATCGAACAGCCCCTCCGCCTACCGTACTTTCGCCAGCGCAGCGCCAGCATCGCGTATCGAGCCGGGAACTTTGACCGCCGTCGCGCCGCACTCCTCGATCTCTGCGAGGATGGCGGCCGGCGTGGTCTCCGGCAAAAAAACTTTGACGGGTAATCCGGCGCGTGCGCCGTAAGCGGCGGCGGAGGCGCCCGCGTTGCCCGCCGACGGGAGCCCCAGCGCGCGTGCGCCGAGCCGGCGGGCCATGGCGACCGCAACCGCCATGCCGCGATCCTTGAAGGAGCCGGTGGGATTGTGTCCTTCATTTTTGATGCAGAGCGAATGTAGCCCCAGCCGTTCGCCCCAGCGCGGGGCATCCACGAGCGGTGTATTTCCCTCGCCCAGCGAGACCGGGCCGCCCGGCCCCGGATCGGGCAGGAATGCACCATAGCGCCACAGGCCGGGCGCCGTCTCGGGGCCGTGCGCACGCCAGCGGGCGGCTACCGCCTTCAAATCGTATCGCGCCAGCAGCGGCGTACCGCATTCGCAGGCGTTGAGGAGCGGGCCGAAATCATGGCGGCGGGCACAGCGGCTGCACTCGAGATGAAGCGGATCCATGGCGGCCATTCTGCCGTGAACCGCATCGGATGTGAAAAATAATTGTGATAAATACCTATGAAATGTGATCCCGCCGTCGAACTTCAGATCTTGATCCGATCACCGGGTTTGGGCGCATGCACGGAGGGGAAGCCGCGCTTCAACAGGAGATCTGTGAGGGCGCGCTGCGCGGTGGGTTCACCATGCACCAGGAGGACCTGGCGGAGTTTCCCTTGTTTCTGAACGGCTTCGGCAAAATCAACCAGGCCAGCCTGATCCGCATGGGCGGAAAAGCCGTCCAGCACGACCACTTCAGCGGCGAGGGTGCGCATCACGCCGTAGATCCGCACCTGCGGCTGCCGCTCGACGATTCTGCGTCCCAGCGTGTTCTCGGCCTGATAGCCGACGATGAGAATAGTGTTCTTGCTGTTCTCGACGGTGGAATCAAGATGATGCAGGACTCGCCCCGCCTCGCACATTCCGCTGGCCGAGATGATGATGCAGGAACTGCCGCCCGCGGCAATGGCTTTCGATCGTTCCACTTCCGAAATGTATTCGAGACCCTCGAGGTCGAATGGAGACTTTCCGCTGTGGAGAAGCTCAAAGGTTTCGCGGTCGTAGCATTCCGGGTGCAGTTTGAAAACATCGGTCAGCTTCACCGTCAGCGGCGAATCCACATAGACGGGAATGGCGGGAATCCGATTGGCCATTCTGAGCTGCTTGAGTTCGTAGATAACCTCTTGCGCGCGTTCGAGTGCAAATGAGGGAATGATCACTTTGCCGCCGCGCGCGTGCGTCCGGTTGATGACTGCGGCCAGCGCCTCCGATGTCTCGGCCATGGTGCCATGCAACCGATCCCCGTAGGTGCTTTCCGAAAGCAGACAATTCACGCCCTCGGGAATTTCCGGATCGCGCAGGATGGGTAAGTGCGGCCGTCCGAGGTCGCCGGTAAACGCGAGGCGCGTAATCCCACCCTCATCCTCGATGTCGAGCAGGGAAATCGCACTGCCCAGTACATGTCCGGCATCGATGAATGTCAGGGTGACGCCCGGCGCGATCCGTTGCGGATGGTGATACGGAACGCCGATCATTTGCCCCAGCAGCCCGACGACATCCTCCTGCGTATACAGCGGCACGACCGGCTCCAGAGGCGCCTTTTTATTGTCGATCAGCCGCTGAATATGCCGGGCGTCCGATTCCTGGATCGCGGCAGTATCGATAAGCATCGGCACACACAGATCGCGAGTTGCCGGCGTCGTGAAGACCGAACCCCGGTAGCCTTTTTGGTACAGGATGGGCAGCGCGCCCGAATGATCAATGTGGGCGTGTGAGAGCACAACCGCGTGTAGCGAACTCACATCAATCCCCAGGGATTTATTGCGCTCATTCGCCTCTTTGCGCGGCCCCTGGAAAAGACCGCAATCGAGCAGGATATTGGCGTGCGGGGTGTGGAGAAGGTGCTTGGAGCCGGTCACGGTGGCGGCGGCGCCGACAAATTCAAGTTCGATCATGGACATTACCTCGTGGGTTTTATTGTATGCAAAAGCGGTCGGCCGGATGTCAGGACGACGGCGGTGATTCCGTCGTCACCGAGGCGGCGAACGCGGGCGATTCCGTTCCCGACTCAACAATCAATTCCCGCTGCAGGATGCGCAAAGCGGCGGCAGGATCGTCCACAAATTGGAATAGCTGGAGATCCTCGTCCGAGATCATGCCATGCCGCACCAGCGCCTCGAAATTGATAATTTCTTTCCAGTAGCTGGTGCCATAGAGAAGAATGGTGATTTTGCGGTCCAGTTTTCCGGTCTGCATCAGCGTCAAGATTTCACTCAGTTCGTCAAGCGTCCCGAACCCGCCGGGAAACGCGACGATCGCCCGGGCCAGGTACGCAAACCAGAGCTTGCGCATGAAAAAGTAATGAAAATCAAACGAGAGTTCGGGCGTGATGTAGGGGTTGGGCCGTTGCTCATGCGGCAGGCCGATATTGAGTCCGATGGTGCGGCCGTGCGCATCGGAAGCACCGCGATTCGCCGCTTCCATGATGCCGCCGCCGCCGCCGCTGCAGACAATGAAATGTTGCGACGCGGCGGGAAGCGACTGCGACCATTCTGTGCAGAGGCGGGCGAGTTCGCGGGCATCGGCATAGTAATGACCTAAGGGGCCTTCTTCCCGCAGCCGGGCAGAACCGAAGAAGACGATCGTGTCCTTGATACCCTCCCGCGCGAAAGCGCTCAGCGGCTCCAGATATTCCGCCAGAATGCGCAGCGGCCGCGCCTCGTCGCTGTCGAGGAATTTCTCATCGTGGTAGGCAAGCAGGCTCAACTTTTTGTCATTCATCAGGGCAATCTCTTGTATGCACGGGAGAGTATGAATTGCGTTGGCGCGAGTCTAGTTTACCGGACTCTTCACAAGACAGTGACTCAGCCGCCGAAGTGTATTCTCCGTGAAGCCTCCGGCTGTTTGCCGCTTGCTAAAGGTAGGATTTAACTGACCTCCCGCCCGCGATGCTGCGCCTCCTCGCACTGTTTACCGGTAAAGAGCGCGCCCCGATTCCTGGTTCGTGTAATCTTTCCCGGATGACCAATCTCGCTTCCGACGCCTTTGTTTTCTTCGGCGCCACGGGGGATCTGGCCTATAAGCAGATCTTTCCCGCGCTACAGGCGCTGATCCGAAAGGGCGGGTTTGATATGCCCGTGATCGGCCTGGCCCGGGCAGGCTGGACTTTGGAGGATTTGCGCGCCCGCGCGTACGACAGCCTGGAAAAACATGGCGGCGTTGATGCGGA
>JAYVQF010000050.1:0-10779 GCA_043777195.1 Thermoanaerobaculia bacterium | reverse complement strand
TGATGAAAAAATAAAGCGTCAGCGCCACGGCGGCCAGCAGCAGCACGCTGGTCAATGTGTATAGCCAGGTTAGCTTGCGAACAATACCGTTTTTCATTCGACGGCCAGCCGGTAACCGGTGCCACGCACCGCGTGAATCAGCCGCTGCGCGCCGTCATCATCCACTTTGCGGCGCAGCCGAAAGAGAGCGACATCCACGGCGTTGCTGTCGCCGGCATGCTTCACGCCCCACACTTCACGGGCGATGCTGTCGCGCGTCACCGGTTGCCCATCCGCCTGCGCGAGCAATTCAAGCAGCGAATATTCCGTGGGCGTGAGCGGGATCTCGCGATTGCCCCGGCGGGCGCTGTGGCGCAGCCGGTCAATGCGCAGGTCGTCGATCACCCATTCGTGAACTTCACCGCCGCCTTTGCCCCCGCCATCGCCGCGCAGCCGGGCGCGGACTCGTGCGAGAAGTTCTGCAAAGGCGAAGGGTTTCACCAGGTAATCATCGGCGCCGGCTTCCAATCCGCGGACGCGATCCTGCACCCCATCGCGGGCGGTGAGGATCAGCACCTGTGCGGACAGTTTCGCCCGCTTGATTTCGCGCAGCACCGCCCAGCCGTCCAGCTTGGGCAGCATGAGATCCAGGATGATCAGGGCAAAACCGCCCTTGAGCGCCTGGCGAAAACCCAGTTCGCCATCGCCCGCGGTTTCCACCGTGAAACCCTGCTCCTCCAGCCCCTGGCGCAGCAGCGCGGCGGTCTTCACCTCATCTTCAATCAGCAGAATACGCACGCGGCAATTTTACCGGCTATCAGAAAAAGAATTTAACCGCCAAGACGCCAAGGCGCCAAGAAGAGCGGAAGGGATTATGGATGGGGAGAATGTTTGTATCAAGCCACAATAAACGATATTGATCGTGACCATACAACGCGATGCGATCCGCGCGAATATTTTTTAACTTCCTTGGCGTCTTCGGAGAAGATTCCGCCCGCTCTCGCGTGCGGCCTTGGCGGTAAAAAATCTACAGGCTGGTTTTGCCGGCCATTTCGGTTTGGTGTTTCAGCGAGGCGCGGATGAATTCGCGGAAGAGGGGATGCGGATTGAGCGGGCGGCTGCGGTATTCGGGATGGAACTGGCAGCCGAGAAACCAGGGGTGATCTTTCAACTCGACGATCTCGATGAACTTCCCGTCCGGCGTGATGCCGGAGGGAATCAGTCCCTGCTCGGTCATCTTGCCCATCCATTTCTGGTTGACCTCAAAGCGATGGCGGTGGCGCTCGTGCACCAGTGGCTCGCCGTAGGCTTTGAATGCATGGGTGCCCGGCGTTAGCTGGCAGGGATAGCGGCCGAGGCGCATGTTGCCGCCCAGTGTGTCGTCGCCCAGCAGGTCGCGTAATTTATAAAAAATATCAAACGGCGTCGTTTCGTCAAACTCCGTGGAGTTGGCGTTCTCCATGCCGCACACATGGCGGGCGAATTCAATCATCGCGGTTTGCATGCCCAAACATACGCCGAAGAAGGGAATTTTTTGTTCGCGCGCGTAGCGAATGGCCACATACATGCCCTCCACGCCGCGCCCGCCGAACCCGGGCCCCATGAGAATGCCGTCGCAGTCCTTGAATCGGCCGGCCGGCCCTTCCTTCTCGACATCTTCAGCCTCGACCCAGCGGATGTTGACCTTGGCCTGATTGGCATAACCGCCATGGTGAAGCGCCTCGACCAGCGATTTGTAACTGTCGCCGTAGCGAACATATTTTCCCGTGAAGGCGATGGTGATTTCGTGCTTGGGATTCTCAACCGTCTCCACCAGCGCGGTCCAGTCCTCCAGGCGTGATTCATGCAATGGCAGATCGAGCTGCTTGAGGATGATGTAGTCGAGATTTTCCTCGGCGAAGACCAGCGGCACGCGGTAGACATTGCTCACATCGCGCGCGGTGATGACCGCCTCCTTGGGGACATTGCAAAAGAGGCTGATCTTGGCCTTCATGTCGGCAGGCAGGGGTTTTTCCGAGCGGCACAGCAGAATGTCGGGCTGGATGCCGATGGACAATAGTTCCTTCACGGAATGTTGAGTCGGTTTGGTTTTGAGTTCGCCCGCTGCCGCAATATAGGGCACCAGGGTGAGATGGACATAGATCGCGTTGTGGTCGCCGACCTCCTGGCCGATCTGCCGGATAGCCTCGATGAAGGGTAATGATTCGATATCGCCCACCGTGCCGCCCACTTCGACGATGGAAATATCAGCGCCCTGCGTCCCCTGGCGAATGGCCTCCTTGATGGCGTCGGTGACATGGGGGATGACCTGGATGGTGGCGCCCAGATAATCGCCGCGCCGTTCCTTTTCAATGACATCGCGGTAGATGCGGCCGGCGGTGAAGTTGGAGAGACGGGTGGTGGTGATGCCGCAGAAGCGCTCGTAATGGCCGAGGTCGAGATCGGCTTCCGCGCCGTCATCGGTGACATAGACCTCGCCGTGCTGAAAAGGGGACATGGTGCCGGGATCCACATTCAAATAAGGATCCAGCTTCTGCATCGAGATCTTGTAACCGCGCGACAGCAGCAGCCGGCCGATCGAGGCCGCAGCGATGCCCTTGCCGAGGGATGAAACCACGCCGCCCGTCACAAAAATGAATTTCGACATTTAGGCTCCAAAGTCGCTCGGATGTTTTTTTACCGCCAAGGCGCCAAGACGCCAAGGAAAGAGTTGGATTAGTTAGAAACTGAAACTCGCATTCCATTTACAAAATAATGTATCAATTGCTCTGGGTTATCAAACTGCTTAGTGACTGGCTTCTTGCTTGGCGTCTTGGCGGTTAAATCTTCTTCTCATCCCCGGCTGGCTGCAGGGTCGGATTTGAGGAGGGCGCGGACGCGTTCGAGATCTTCCGGCGTATCCACCGAAACCGCGTTGCCGCTTTCGATGAGGCAGCGGATTTTGTCGCCCGCTTCCAGCGCCCGCAACTGTTCCAGCCGCTCGCTGGTTTCGAGGAACGATTCCGGGCGGCCGGCGAAATCGAGCAGGTATTCCTTGCGGTAACCGTAAAGCCCGAAATGCTTGTAA
Source organism: Thermoanaerobaculia bacterium (assembly GCA_043777195.1). Classification (GTDB taxonomy): domain Bacteria; phylum Acidobacteriota; class UBA4820; order JAYVQF01; family JAYVQF01; genus JAYVQF01. Next base: position 7,733 of record JAYVQF010000050.1, on the reverse strand, counting down.
ACCGTCGCCCGCTTGGGCCCCGGCCATGCCCCCTTGCTGTCGCGGAAATAGGGGAGGGGCGAGCGCGAAAAATAGAGCGCCTCATCGCGCCGGTTGAGAACCACCTTGACGACATTGGGGTCGGCATACTCCGACGGCTCGATGAGCGGCGCCACCACGGTGTAGATATCGGCATTGCCTTCGCGCACGCCCCGCTCCAGGGCGCGGATGAATTGCGGCGGCATCAGCGGCTCATCGCCCTGAATGTTCAGGACGAATTCGCAGTCCAGGGTCTTCACCGCCTGCGCTATCCGGTCGGAGCCGGACTTGCAATCGGGCGAGGTCATGATCGACTGGCCGCCGAACTTATCCACCGCCGTGCGCACCCGGTCATCATCGGTCGCGATGAAAATATTGCCCTTCGCGACGCCTGCATCCACCACGCGGCGCCACACCCATTCAATCATCGCGCGGCCATGAATATCAGCCAGCGGTTTGCCGGGCAAACGGGTGGCCGCATAGCGGGCCGGTATCACCGTGATCGTGCGGTTCATCACGGGAGATTAGTCTAGCGGGTTCGGTGCGGCCGGTCATTTCCGCCGAATATCTTGCGTCCTCATTCCCATTCAATCGTCGCCGGCGGCTTGCTGGTGATGTCGTAAACCACGCGGGAGATGCCTTTCACTTCGTTGACGATGCGGCGGGCGACTTTGTCGAGGAAATCGCCGGAGAAGCGGTACCAGTCGGCGGTCATGAAGTCCTGGGTGGCGACGGCCCGCAGGGCGAGAACGGAATCGTAGGTGCGGAAATCGCCCATGACGCCGACGGTGCGGATGGGGAGGAGGACGGCAAAAGCCTGCGAGATTTCGCCGTAGAGCCCGTTGTCGCGGATTTCGTCCATGTAAACCGCGTCGGCGCGCTGCAGGAGTTCCACTTTTTCCGGGGTGATATCTCCCAGAATTCGCACCGCCAGGCCTGGGCCGGGAAAGGGATGGCGGTTGATGAATTCGGGTTCGAGGCCCAGCAACGCGCCAACCTTGCGCACCTCATCCTTGAAGAGATCGCGCAGCGGCTCCAGGAGTTTCAAATTCATCCGTTCGGGCAGGCCGCCGACATTGTGGTGCGACTTGATGACCGTTGCCGCCTTCGATCCGTGCGCAGATTCGATGCGGTCGGGATAGATGGTGCCTTGCGCAAGATGGGTGACGCCTTGCAGCTTCGCTGATTCCATCTCGAAAGTTTCGATGAAAAGCCGGCCGATGATCTTGCGCTTTTGTTCAGGGTCAGTGATGCCGGCGAGTTCTTTGTAAAAAATTTCAGACGCGTTGACCGCTTGAAGGTTCATCTGTAGTTTGCCGGAAAATTTCTCGATGACTTTGCGCCCTTCATCCAGGCGCAAGAGGCCCGTGTCCACGAAGATTGAGGTCAGGCGGCTGCCGATGGCTTTGTGCACAAGGAGCGCAGTCACCGCGGAATCGACGCCGCCCGACATCGCGCACAGCACGCTGCCCTCGCCCACCGCCGCGCGAATCTCCGCGACCGCCGCATCGATGAAAGAGGCCGCGTCCCAGCCCCCCTTCAAGCCGGCAATGCGAAAGAGAAAATTCCCCAGCAGCTCCTTGCCCGCGACGGTGTGGGTGACTTCCGGATGGAACTGGATGGCGTAAAAGCCGCGCGCGGGGTTGCTCATGCCGGCAATCGCACAATGGGTGGTCGTGGCGGTCTTCGAGAATCCGGCGGGCAATTCGGTCACCTTGTCGCAGTGGCTCATCCAGACTTCCGTCGCCCCGGCAGGCACACCCTCAAACAGCTCGCTGCCGCTCTCGAAGTTGACCATGGCCTTGCCGAATTCGCGCTGCTGTCCCGCCTCGACCTTGCCGCCCAGCGCATGCGCCAGCCATTGCATGCCGTAGCAAATGCCCAGCACCGGCTTGCCCAATTGCAAGAGTTCTGCATCGGGGTGGGGCGAGGCCGGATCGTAAACCGACTGCGGTCCGCCCGAGAGAATCAGCGCCTTCACCGCCGGATCGCGCAACCGCTCCAGCGGCGCATCCGAGGGGGCGATTTCACTGTAAACCCCGAGTTCGCGGCAGCGCCGGGCGATCAGCTGGGTGAACTGCGAACCGAAATCCAGAATGAGGACAATTTCAGGGTGGGACATGGGGAGCCACAAATTCTAGCGGGCATGGCGACTCCATGAGTCCGCCCCGGCTGACTTTAAGTAAAATAAAAGCGCCCACAGTGCAGTAATGCAATGAGGGCGCTTTTATGGAGCGGGACACGGGATTTGAACCCGCGGGGCGCGCCCCGCGGACACCCGGTTTATTTCAGGGGGCGCTTCGCCCCCTTGCTCCCGGATTTTTCTCGTCGCTTCGCGACTTAAAAAATGGTCGCACCCCCTAAGCCGCGCTGGAGGCGCGGCTTGAAGTCGCGGGGAACAAAAACGCCCTCAGTGCAATAATTGCATTGAGGGCGTTTATATGGAGCGGGACACGGGATTTGAACCCGCGACTTCGACCTTGGCAAGGTCGCGCTCTACCACTGAGCTAGTCCCGCTCTGCGATAGGGCGCGAATTATACATGATCCATCCTATCATTCAGAGCGTCGGCTTCAACACTCACGCGAATTTGAGTCTCGGTGAACGGATGAGGTCATCCGGCGCGTCTAACTGGGATGTGGATTCGCTACGGGAGACGCGGTTGGAATTTCACGCCGAAAAATTTACCTGCGCGCCTTGGTCTTCTTCGCATGGGTGAGGTTCTTGCCCCTGGCCGATTTCGGCGTCGCTTTTTTAACCGTTTTCCGGGCCGTCTTTTTCACGGCTTTTGCGGGGGAAGCCGTTTTTTTAGCCGCGGCCGTGGCTTTCGGCTTCGGCTTCGCTTTGGCTTTAGCCTTTGGCGCAGGGGTTTCCTCGCCGCGCAAATAGGCCAGCACTTCGTCGGCGTGCCCTTCCAGCTTCACCTTCTCCCAGACCTTTTCCACATAGCCGTCAGGGGCGATGACGAAGGTCGCGCGCTGGACGCCCATGTATTTGCGGCCATACATGCTTTTTTCAACCCACACGCCGAAGGATTCCGCCATGGTGTGCTGATCGTCGGCGATGAGGGGGAAATTGAGGTTGTATTTTGCCGCGAACTTCATATGCGAGGCCGACCCCTGAGGGCTGATGCCGTAGAGGCGAACCCCGTCGCCATTGAAACGGGGCAGCCGGTCGCGAAAAGAACAGGCTTGGGCGGTGCATCCGGGGGTGTCATCAGCCGGATAAAAATAAAGCACCGCGCGCGCGCCCCGCAAAGTGGAGGCGGAAACCGGGCCGCCCGGAATCGCAAACAAAGAAAAATTGGGAATCAATTCGCCGACAGTGAGCATGAGAAATCTCCAGTGACTATATTGCACGCTGCGGGCAGCATCGGGCAAGAATTATTTCATGCTTGAGGGTGACGCATATCACTCCCGCTTCATTTACAAATCATCCGAGTCGGCGATTTCGTGCAATTCTTTTTCATTCTCACCCAGCGCGACGAGACGATGGATCGTGCTCTCGGGATTGATGCCCGCGGCGACTTGCTGTTTGAGCCGTTCGCGCAGAAAGCGGATGGCGACCTTGCGCTGCGGGCTTGCAGCGGGGAGGGCGGCGGCGAGGGCGTGCAGCCGCTCAGCGGCGCGCGGATCGACGGCGTCGAGGGCAAGCAATTCCCCAAGCGTATTCATGGCCGCGGCGGTTTTTTTGCTGCCCGCTTCAAGCCGGGCTTTGAGGAGCAGCATTTCGGGGTTGCCGGGATCTTCCGCCAGCGCAGCCGTGACCGCTTTTAGGGCGGCGGCGGTGCCCGCTTCGGCAGCGGCGAGTTCGAGCGCGGCGATACGGGCCTGGCCGTCTTCTTCATCGGCCTCAATGGCCGCGGCCAGAAGCGCCTTGGCGCCGGGGATGTCATTGAGCAGCAGACGCGTGCGGGCGCGGGCGGCCAGCGCCCAGGCAAGTTGACCGTCAAGTTCCGTGGCCCGTTCGAGCAACTTGTCGGCCCGCTTGGCATCGCCGCCGCGCAGGGCGATGACGCCGAGGTTGCCCCAGGCTTCAGCCAGCGCGGGCGCGACCTGCAGAGCCTGGCGGAAACGGGCGCGCGCGGCGGCGAGCCGCGACCGGCGCAGCTCGATGTAGCCAAGATAATTGAGGGTTTCAGCGCGGATCTCGTCGGGCGGGCTGAGCGCCAGCAGGCGCGCGCATTCCCCTTTTGCCATTTCAAACTGGCCGTGGCCGAGATGCTCGTCGGCGAGGGTGAAATAAACGGTCCAGTCGCGGGGATTGATGGCGAGCGCGCGGGCAAAACATTGCGTCGCGCGCGCGGGATTTTTTTCGACCTTCAGCCAGATCTCGCCGAGGTTGTGCCAGGAACGCACGAAATATTCATCGCGCTGCACCACCGCAAGATCGGCCTTGCGCGATTCCTCGGGGTGATCCAGCCGCTGGTAACTTTCCGCTGCCAGGCGCAGCGCGCGCAGATTGCGGCTGTCCTTTTCAAAGGCGCGGCGAAAGACGATCAAGGCGCCCTTGTAATCGCCGCGCCCCATGCGCAGATAGCCCTCGACTTCGTCGCCCGCGGCGGTGGCGTCGCCGAGCTGGCGCGACCGGGTGAGCATCGCCGCGGCTTCGCGATCTTTTTCCAGCAGGTACAAAGCTAGCGCAAGCTCGCGCGATACCCACGGCGCCGGCTCGGCAGCCTGCGCCTGGTCGCGCTGCGCGAGCTGGCGGGCGATGTCGGCCAGCGCCTTCTTGTGCAGTGATTCGGCGAGGATGAGTTCGTGCCACAGCCGGTCGCTGTCGCCGTCCACGCTCAATCCTTCGCGCGCGGCCGCTGCGGCGAGTTCGTGCATGGCGCGGATGTTGAAGGCGCGCGCGGCGGCTTCGTACAAATTCACATCGTTGGGATGATCCGCGATTTCGCGCAGCAGCTGGGTGACGCGGTTGTCGAGAAGCAATCCTGCGCGGGCGAGTAATTCTGCAAGCATTTATGAATCCTGGAAAAAAACCGCCCCGCTAAAACACGGAGCGAATAGGAAACGATTCAACTCATCAATAATGTCGGATAGATCATTTAATTCCGGGGGATGTGTCCGTTCACAAAAGCCGCCGGCATCCGGTACTGCGGGGACTCGCGGGTTTCTTTGCGAGAAAAAGCGCGGGATAAATCCGCCGCTGTCCGGTTTCAAACCTGGGCGAAATTGCCTTTCTGGAATTCATCCAAAGTGGTTTCGCCGGCCGCGAGCAGCCGGATGGCGTGCTGACGCATGGTGAGCATGCCTTCACTGATGGCCTGCCGCTCGATATCGTTGGCGCCCGCCATTTTTTCGATCAATTCGCGGATGCGCGGGGTTATTTTCAAGGCTTCAAACAGCGCGACCCGGCTGCGGTAACCGATGCCCCCGCATTGATCGCAACCCCCGGGGTGGTAAACCCGGTTGCCGCCGATATCCTGCGGGGTGAGACCGAACATCGAGAGCGATGAGGCGCTGGGATTGGCGGGCTGTTTGCATTCCGGACAGAGGCGGCGAAGCAGGCGCTGGCTGAACACCAATTCAAGATTGGCGGCGAGCGAGGAGGGGGAAACTGAATGATCGAGAAGGCCGCGGACGCCTTCAGCGGCGCGCGTGGATTCCAGCGTGGTGACCACCAGCGTGCGCGAGGCCACCCGCATCAGCTGTACCGCGATTTCATCGCTGTAGAGCTGGGACATCAGCAGCGCTTGCGGGTGGGCATTGACCGCGCCGCGCAGATGTTGCAAGACTTCGCCGGGATCCTCGCCGTTCACTTCCGACTGCTGTACGCCATTGACGGTGCCGATGAGGGGTGATTCGAGCGAGATGATCCGGCGATTGCCGAGGGCGCCCAGCTTCGCCATGACGGAGTAAAAAGTGGTCGACGCACCGCTGAACAGGGGCGAGCAGAGCAGCACCACGCCCTTATCGGCGCTGGTTGCGGCGCGCAGACGGGTCAGTTCGTCCTCGGGAATTCCGAGCGCATCCAGCGGACGGACGAAGGCGTCCTTGTTGATGAGCTTGAGCGATACATTTTCGCCGTTCACGGTCGGGAGGACATGGGCGATGACTTCGAAGCGCACGCCGTTTTGGCGGATGACCACGCGGCCGTCCTGCGCAACACCCTTGACGCCGGGAGAGAGTTTCAGAAACTGCTTGATGCCGGTGGTGAGTTCTTCCTGATGTTCTTTGGGCAGGGACTTGAGCCGGAACAGCACGCCATCCACGCGCAGATGCACCATGATCTCATGCTCATGCGGCTCAATGTGAATGTCTGAGGAATTCATCTTGACCGCTTTGGTGATGAGTTTGGTCAGGAAGGCGCGCACTTCGCCGGCGGCTTCCGTGCCCGCGATGTCGGCGGCGGCAACCGGGGCCGGACCCGGTGCATTGGCCTGCGCGGCCCGCATCTCTTGCAAAGGCTTGAGCGCGGCGGCAAGCGCGTCTTCCTGCACAACCGAGGGGATGATCTGGCAGCCGCTCTTGGACTGGACAAAATCAATGGTCGCGCCATCCGAAGGCCGCACCATTGCGAGCGTGATGACTTCGCGTTCGCCGACCTTGGTTCGTTCCACCGGCGCGATGCGCCGCGCGATGCATTCATCCAGACCGATCAGATTCACCAGGACTGGATCCAGTACTTTGCGGCTGAGATCCACCTGTGAAAATGACTGCTGCTGGACAAAAAACGGCTCCAGCACTTCGCGGCTGAGAAAGCCCTGCTCGATGAGAATTTCGCCCAGTTTGCCGCCGGTTTCTTCCTGAATGCGCAGCGCACCAAGAAGTTGATCGGTGGTGACCAGACGGGCTTTGATAAGCCGTTCACCCAGCGGCCCCTGCGCACGCCCCAGCCGCGCCTTGTCGGCCAGAATTTCCTGGGGTGCGTTATCCCAAAAGGCCTTGATGAAGGCGGGGCTCGCGGAGCAAAAACATTTGAGGCAGAAGGGGCAGATTTTGGTGGGCTGCGTTGAAGAGTCCCCGCACCAGACTGTGGTGAGGGCATCGAACTCGCCCAGGCAGTTCCAGCACTGCATCAGATATTCGCGCGCTGCCTGCATCATCCATGTCTCTCTGCCAAAAAGGGAAGCCGCCCAACGCGACTCCGTCCGCTGACGCGGCGGCGCGCCAGTGAAACATGGGAATTATGACAGCCCTCCCGTGCACTTTGCAAGTATCCGAATTCGCATGATTTTCGTCTTGAACTTGAAGTGATGCGTCAAAGGTTGGAAAGCCCGCCCGCTGACTATAATCCCAAGGCAATAACCGCTTCTCCGGCGAGCCCATCCGTGCGAAACTGATGCTCCGCCGCAATCAGCAGTCGTTGACCCTCCCAGCGCAGTAAATTATGCGCGAGAAATGGCGCGAGGCGTTCCGCAAAATTCGGGGGAGGCTCCTCGGGCAGGTATTTTTTCCACAACGCTTCTGCCGGAGCGCCCGCATTCAGGCGAAGCCCCATCATCAGGGCGTCACGCAGCCGTTCACGCGCAGAGGGTGTGATTTCCTCGCTGCGCGGCGGCGCCAGATTCGCCTCGACCGCGGTCATCCAAGCCGGCAAATCGGGCGCTTCGCTGAAGCGTCTGCCCTGCCAGAAACTCGCGGCGGAAGGTCCGATACCCCGGTAATCAGCGTCCGTCCAGTAAAGCGAATTGTGCAGGGATTCATGGCCCGGCCGTGCGTAATTACTCACCTCATAGCGCGGAAACCCGCCGGTCCGCAGCGAAGA
>JAYVQF010000049.1:0-10874 GCA_043777195.1 Thermoanaerobaculia bacterium | reverse complement strand
GCGGCGTGGAAAAACGAAGGCGACCAGGACGACCGACAGCGTGATCAGCCCGGCGATGACCGACAGCAGGAGCAGCAGCAGCCGGCGGTTTTTCACGCGCAGGGAGAGGGGTGGTTTTTCGTCGCGAGGGTTCATGGGTGGATCGGAGTTTACAGCGCCGTTAAGCACCGTTCAGGGCGAAACCGGGCGGCTGCCCGATGCCATCAACAAAATGAAAATGATCGGCAGATACAAAAGCGACACGCGCATGACCCGGCGGGCGGCGCTGATCTCGCGGGAACGCGCGTAGGCGATGACCGCCGCCAGCATGGCAAAGCCGGCCAGCAGCGCGCCCCAGAAATAAACCCTCGCGCCAGGGTCGTGCAGCACCGGCATCAAGCTGACCGGAATCAGGGCGAGGGTGGCGATGAGCATCTGCCGCACAGTGGCATTGCCCGCGCCGGGTTCATCGCCACCGGTGCCGTCAATGACCGGGAGCATCGGGAAATTCCCGCGCGCGTAATCCTCGCGGTAGATCACCGCGATGGCGAGAAAGTGGGGCACCTGCCACAGGAACATGATGGCGAACAAGACCCAGCCAAGCCACGGCAATGAGGATTCCCGCGCCGCCGCCATGCCGATGAGGGGCGGCAGCGCGCCCGGCACCGCGCCGACCAGCGTGGAAATCGAGGTGAGCGGCTTGAGCGGCGTGTAGACGAACAGGTAGCTCACCCAGGTGACAAAGGCGACAGCCGCCGCGCCCCACGGGCAAAAGAGGCCGAGAATGAAAAGCCCCAGCGCGGAGATTGACCAGGCGAATAGCCTCGCTTCGCCCGGCTGCAAGCGGCCGGCCGGCAGCGGCCGCCGCTCGGTGCGCCGCATCCGCCCGTCAGCCCGCCGTTCGATGACCATGTTGAGCGCGCTGGCGCCCGCCGCGGTGAGCGCGGTGCCGAGGAGCATCGCCCCCAGCGTGAGCGGATCGCCCCACGCGCGCGCGGCCGCCCACCAGCCCCCCAGCGCGGTCATCACCACCATCAGCGTGATGCGCGGCTTGGTGAGTGTCAGGTAATCCCGCAGCAGGGCACCGCGGGTCGCGGGGACGACGACAGGCGTTGGCGGGGCGGCTATTTCGGTGTTGCTCATGCGGCCGCCGCCAGCGCTGCGGAAGATTTGGTGAACGCGCCGCGATGGAGCCACAGCAGCAGCGCGACCTGGCCGACCAGCAACAGCGCGCCGCCCGCAGTATGCGCGCTGGCGAGCCAGGGATTACGGCCGGAGAGCACCGTGGCGACGCCCAATAAAATTTGCGTCAGCGCCAGCGCGATCATGACAAAAGCAATGCGACGCACCTTGGAACCGCCGGCGCGCAGGGCCATCCCCTGAAGGAACAATAGCAGCGCCACAGCCAATCCCAGCAGGCGATGGAAAAACGCAACCGCCGCGCCCGGCACTGAAAGATCCGGCAGCGCGCCGTGCAGCAGCGGCAGGCCGGGAATGGCAAGGCCCCAGCGCTCGTGACGCATCACCGCGCCGAGGGTGAGCTGACTCAGCAGGAGAATCGCCAGCGCAATCGGCAGAGTCCGGGCTTCGTGATGCAGAGCGCGGGACTCCGGCTGCCCTCCGATTTCCATTTGTTGTTCGCCTTCCCCGTGCCGCCAAGCCGCGGTCATGAATACGGCGAGGGTCACGAATGCGGCGAAGGTGAGCTGGCCAAATATCCCGTGCAACATCGCAATCCACAACCGGTTGAAATTAATAATGCGCGCCGCGCCGATCAGCCCCTGACAGAGCACCATCACCGGGAGCAACCAGGCGAGTTTACGGACATAGGCGCGCGGCTCCAGAAACTGACAGGCCAGCGCCAGTCCCGCCGCCATCCAGCCGACCGCGAAGGCATAGATGCGATGAAAGTGCTCGATGAAGACATTGCGAACTTCCATCCAGCGCTCGGGAAAGGCCTGTCCGTAGGCGAGCGGCCAGTCGGGCACCGCCAGCCCTGCATCGTTCGAGGTGACCTGTGCGCCCGCCACGATCAGGCCGAAAACCAACAGCGCACAGAAGATTGCGCTGCGGGCGAGCCATTTCGGGGTGGCGCGAGGGGTCGGGGAATCCGGCATGGGTTGGAAATCTGTTTTTGATTGTGCTGTCATGGCCACCGGGCCGTATCCTGAAATGCATCAGGGGCGGCCGCAGCCGCCCCCTGTTGTCTTTCACTGCTGCGTGAAAAAATTATGCCGTCAGTCAGGCCGCGGGTTAGGCTACAGGTTAGGCTACGACTTCCGCGGTTTTTCCGGGCAGCACCTGCGCCTGGGTCAGGTAATCGTCGCCATTCGGCGCTTCGGGCGAGCCGAATTCATAGGCGCCGCGCAGCACCGTGGGAATTTCGGTGTAGTTGTGATGCGGGGGGGGCGAAGTGGCTTCGCTCCATTCCAGGGAGTTCGCGTGCCAGGGATTGCTCTCCGCCTTTTTGCCGAGTTTCAGGCTGAGCAGAAAATTGAGAATGAAGGGAATCTGAAAAAGTCCCAGCAGCAGGGCCGACCAGCTCATGAATACATTTTGGTATTGCAGCGGCTTGAGGTGCTCGTAGGCGGCCGGATCTGCGATGCGGCGCATGTGGCCGCCGATGCCGATGATGTGCATGGGGAAAAAGACGCCGTTAAAGAAAATCAAGGTGCCGATGAAATGCACCTTGCCCCAGAATTCGCTCATCATGCGGCCAAACATCTTGGGATACCAGAAATAGATGCCGGCGAAGATGCCCATCATCGAGCCGCCGAACAAAACATAATGAATGTGCGCGACAATGAAATAGGTGTCGTGGATGTAGAGATCGAGCGGGGTCGAGGCCATGAAGATACCTGACAAGCCGCCGATCGCGAACATGCCGACGAAGGCGATGGCGTAAAGCATCGCGGTGGTGAACTTGATGTTGGCGCCCCACAGCGTGCCCAGCCAGTTGAAGGTCTTGATCGCCGAGGGAATGGCGATGAGAACCGTGGCCACGGCAAAGTAAGTGCCGAGGTAGGGGTTCATGCCGCTCGCGAACATGTGGTGTCCCCACACGATGAAGCCGATGAAGGCGATGCCCAGCATCGAGAAGACCATGGCCTTGTAACCGAAGATCGGCTTGCGCGCGAAGGTGGAGAGCACTTCCGAGGCGATGCCCATCGCCGGCAGGATCATGATGTAAACCGCGGGGTGCGAATAAAACCAGAAGATGTGCTGCCACATGATGACCACGCCGCCGCCCCGTCCCATCCAGTGCGCGGCGTTGTCGGAGAAGACCGAGCCGGCGGGGAAGAAGAAGGAGGTGCCGACCGTGCGGTCGAGCAGCAGCATGGTGAGGTTGGAGGCGAGCACCGGGGTGGCGAGCAGCACCAGCAGCGAGGTGACGAAGACCGACCAGGTGGTGAGCGGCAGGCGGAAGAAGGTCATGCCGGGCGCGCGCATGTTGACGATGGTGGTGAGGTAATTGATCGCGCCCATGATCGAGGAGGTGCCCACCAAGATCAGCGCGACCAGCCAAAGGGTTTGTCCCAGGCCGGGCGAGCCGGCGATGCCGGTGAGCGGCGGGTAACTCGTCCAGCCCGCCTGCGCAGGGCCGCCCTTCACGAAGTAACTGCCGATCATGATGACAATGGCTGGAAACATCAGCCAATACGACGCGGCGTTGAGGTTGGGGAAGGCCATGTCGCGGGCGCCGATTTGCAGCGGCACCACGAAATTGCCGAAGGCGCCGATGAGCAGCGGAATGATGGCGAAAAAAATCATGAAGCTGGCGTGCATCGTGAGCGTCTGGTTATACAAATCGCCGGTCATGTTTTTCAGGCCGACGCCGTTTTTGATGCTGCACAGGCCGTGATCGACGCCGGGCATCGAAGAGGAGCAGCCCAGTTGCAAGCGCACCACCAGCGCCAGCACGCCGCCGATGAGGAACATCAGCAGCGCGGTGAGCAGAAACTGGCGACCGATCATCTTGTGGTCGGTGGACCAGAGATATTTCCAGAAGAATGATTTGGGATCTTCATGGATCGCGCCGTGCGGGTCAAAGTGATCGTCGTGGCTCATTGCGAACTCCGGATATCGTTAACGGCAACAGTCTGGGAAATGTTATTTTTTGGCGAAAGTGAAGGTGACCTGCCCGCCTGCGGCGGCTGACACCGTCACCCGTACCGTCTGCTCGCCCATTTTTTCGTGCCAGGCGTGCAGGGTGTACTCACCCGGCGGGACGCCCTTGATTGTGAAATGACCGCCCGCGTCCGACACCGCGAACCAGGGATGATTCACCACGCCCGCCCAGGCGCCCATCCAGGAGTGGACATCGCATTTGATCTTTGCTCCGATCTCTTCCTGGGTGAACACCTTGGTGGTCGGCGCGGCACCGGCCGGCATGGCGTTGTTGAATTGCAGGTCGGTGGAATTCCCCAGTCCGTGCACATTGTGCAGGGTGGCGTCGCTGTTGCGAATTTCGAAGGGCTGGCCGACGCGCAGGCCGACAACATGGGGGGAATACCAGCAGCCGCGCTGGTCGAAGACCACCGGCTTGTTGTCGGCAGGCGGAATGGGTTTTCCCTCCACGCCTTCTTTCAGGTAAACAAAAACATTGCCGAGCTTGCCATCCTTGACGGCGTACTCTTCGCTCATCTGCCCCTCGTTGGCGCCGGCGCAGAAGGCGTCACCCGCCATGGCGATCTTCGCGGGCGCGGGCGCGTCGCCGGTAAAGTTAATCCCGCCGGAGATCTCGCCGCCCGCGCCGCCTGCGGTGAACGAGGCGGGAATGGCCGCAGTTTTTGTTCCGATGGCAGCAGCCGGTGTGGAAGCCGCATCCGCCTCGGGCAATTTGGCGTCCTTGAAGAAATCCTCCGGGACGACCTGCGGGGTGGCTTCCCACAGCTTCGTGGCCATGTCGGCCAGGGCGTGCTGATAGTCGGCTTCCGTCTCGGTCACATAGACATTGCCCTTCATGTTGGTGTGTGAGTTGCCGCACAATTCGGCGCAGGCGATCTGCCAGACCGGCCCGATCTTCGGGGTGTCGCCTTCGTAGTGCAGGTTGGCCAGGATCGGCCGCACATGGATGTCCACCGGCATGCCGGGTACGGCGTCCTGCTTGAAGCGGAAGACCGGCACGAAGAAACTATGAATGACATCCTTGGAACGGATGCGGATGCGGACATCCACATCTTTGCGCAGAAGAATGGTGCCGTCCATGAAAAGATCGTCGGCGCCGTGCGCGTCCATGGGATCGAGCGCGAAGGTGTTGTCATTGCTGACGAATTTGCTGTCCGTGCGGCCCAGCCGTCCGTCAGTCCCGGCATAGCGGATTTTCCAGTTGAATTGCTGCGCGACCACCTCGATGACCGGCTCGGCGGTCGGGAAGTGATTGCGCATTTTGTCCCACTGCCCCTGCGATTTGATGCCAATGAAGATCAGGATCAGCGCGGGCACCACCGTCCAGATGATTTCGAGGGTGTTGTTGCCGTGCGAAAAGTGCACCTGGCGCCCTTTCTTATAACGGAACTTGATGAGAAAAGCGACCAGCAGGACTTCCACCAGCACGAAGGCGACGCCGGTGATCCACAGGATCAGGTAAAAAAGATTGTCAATCGGTTCGGCGAAATCCGAAGCGGCGACCGGCAGGGGAATCCAGCGGGTGTCGTTGGGAATGGCCGAGGCGGCGGAAGGAGAGAGAGAATAAACCGCGCCCGCATAGAGCAGCGCGGCGGCGAATGGAAGCAGGGCGGCGGCGGTCTTGAGGCGGTTGCGATTCACGGCGAATCTCCTGGAGCGCGGAGTGGCCATAGGCCATGAAGGGTTAGAAAAAAACCTTTTGCATAAATCAGCGGCGGGAACGGAACCGATCCGTTCCCGCCGCGCGAATACCGATTATTTCTTGAAAGTGAGCTCGGCGACCGCGCCGGTTCCGGTCACGGTGACCTCGGTGGTCTGCTCGCCCATCTTTTCGTGCCAGGCGTGCAGGGTGTACTTGCCGGGCGGAACATTCAGGATGGCGAAGCTGCCGTCGGCGTTGGAGACGGCGTACCAGGGATGCTCCATCACATTGGCCCAGGCGCCCATCCAGGAATGGACATCGCACTTGATCTTGACGCCCATCGCCGGGGCGCTGAAGGTGTGCTCTTTGGGGGCCATGCCGGCGGGCATCGCGTCATTGAAGCTCAGATCGCCCTCGCCCATGCCATGGATGTTGTGCAGGGTGGTGTCGCTGTTCTTGATGGTCAGCTTCTGGCCAACGCGCAGACCGAGGACATGGGGTGTATACCAGCAGCCGTGCTGATCAATCGTGGCGCCGGAGTTCATGTCCGCCGTGGGAACCTTGCTCAGGTCCACGCCCTCTTTAAGGTAAACGAAAACATTGGCAATCTTGCCGTCTTTAACGGCGTATTCTTCGGTCATCTGCCCTTTGCCGGCGCCTGCGCAATAGGCGTCGCCCGCCATCTTGATGGGGGTGGAAGCGGGGGCCGCGCCATCGAACTTGATCACGCCGGTGATGTCGCCGCCCTTGACCGCAGGCGCGGCGGGGGTGGAGGAGACGGGGGGGACCGCAGCAGACGAGGCGGGCGCCGAGGCGCCGCCGCAGCCGACGAGGGCGGCAAGCGCCGCAGCGCTGGTGAAAACGGTGAGGGACGAAAACTTCATGGGTGGGGAACTCCTGAAAAGTAGTGGGTTGGAAATAAGTGCTACACCGCCTCTGGGGCGGGAAGGGCCGGGCAGTGGGAACCGTGGGAACAGTCCAACGCTGCGATCCTCGCGGATTCCCGAATGAAAAAGCTGCGGGAACGGCTTCGCGATTAAGGAGGAATTATGCCCGAGACGCTGGGGCAGCTGCAAGGGCGGTGGCGGGACAAAAACAGCCGGCCCGGAGTAGGAATGCGTGCTTGTCCCCGCCGCTGTCGCTCTTGGAGCGAAGTCTGCAACTAAATGCATTGGGGCGGCCTTGCGGCCGCCCCGAATAAACTGCTCTACTTTGTCGCTGTGCAGTTATTTCCCGATGGCCATCACATAAGTCTTGATCGCCTCGATCCGCTGTTCGGAAGTTTCATTGGGATCATTGGGATGGGCGATGGATTCCCAGGGGAATTTCGGCATGTTCACGCCGGGTGCCATCGCCTGCGGATCGGCCAGCCACTGCGACAGCCAGGCGGGCTTCAAGCGGCGATGCGCCAGTTCAAGGTTGGGGGCGTTGACCCCTTCGCGATTCAGGTCGGCCGCCGATTCGGCATGGCAGGATTTGCACTGCGCGACCGCAAACACTTCCCGGCCGCGGGCGATCAGTTCGGGGTGGGCGGCGGGGTCGTAGGCTTCGGCATAGGGGAAAGGCTGCCGCGCTTCGTAATTCCAGCCCGCGATGAGGGTGTTGAGCTCGTTCTCCGAGAAGTGGAAGGTGGGCATGCGGACTTTGATCTTGGGCCGGATCATGGTGGGGGCGGTCAGGAATTCATGCAACCAATCGGTCTGCGCCTTGGCCCCTTCACCGGTGAGATAGGGCGGCCACTGCTGCGGGTTGGTCACGCTTTCATCTTCCGGCGTCGCGTCGTTGTCCACGGCCGGGAAGATCTGGCGGATGGCGCCCCCCGCGTTCGGGTTTTTCGGGTCATACACCCCGTTGTATAGATGGCAGCCGGTGCAGTTTCGGTCCTGGATATATTTGCGCGCCGCTTCCGCAAGCTGATCCGAACCCGAGCTGCGCATGACCCGTTCGGGCGCGACCATCGGCTTGGTG
Source organism: Thermoanaerobaculia bacterium (assembly GCA_043777195.1). Classification (GTDB taxonomy): domain Bacteria; phylum Acidobacteriota; class UBA4820; order JAYVQF01; family JAYVQF01; genus JAYVQF01. The sequence goes on along the minus strand of JAYVQF010000049.1, from coordinate 3,157 downwards.
AAGCCCATGACGACTGCAGCCAGCGCCTCGGCTTCATCGGGGGTGAAGTGGAAATTGGGCATCTTGGTGCGATCTTCCACGCCGCGCTGGCGGCCCAGATCCCAGATGCGCGGTTCCAGCAGCTTCTGACGCACCCAGTCATGCAGCGCCAGATTGACCCGGCGCACGCGGGTGATGCGGGTCGTCCCGTCATGTTCGAAGAGCGGGAAATTTTCCGGCACTTCAACTTCCAGATCTTCGTTGATGGCATGCGTTGATCCGAAAGGCAGTGCCTGGCCGCCCGGGCCGACTTCGGGAATGGCATGTTTTTCGTTGGCGAGAAAACCGAAATCAAGCAAGTGCGCCGGCTTGTTGCCTTCGTTTGAGGCGCCATACAATTCAACGCCAATGCCCTGCGCGGTTTCAAAGCCTGAAATATTGTGGCAGCCATAGCAGCCGTAGCGGCCCAGCATCTTGTCGCCCAGCATCAGCGCCCGGTCGGGGGCCGCCATCGCGTCCACTTTCTTTCCCGCGTCATCGCGGGTGAATCCCTTGCCGGCGAAATATTCCACCAGCTGGGTACGGATCTCCGCGTCGTCATGCGCGATGGCGGGTTGCTTTTCAAATGCGGGATTGCGCAGGGTCAGCAGCCAGGCGGAGATATCGGCCGCTTCCGGGTCGGTCAGGCGAAGATCGGGCATGCGGGTGTCCGGCCAGTACGCGCGCGGATTTTTCACCCACGCATAAATCCAGTCGTAATTCGCCTTCGAACCGATGCCATCGAGCGAAGGGCCGAAGAAGCGGCCATAGGCGCCACGACCCTCGGGACGACCGGCGGCTTTTTCGTCGGCGGAAACGACATGGCAGCCGGCGCAGCCGATTTTGTAGAAGAGCGCCTTGCCGGACTCAGCGCTGCCTGCGGGCAGAGCGGGTTTGGGCAATTCGAGCGGCGTGGATTTGGCGTAAAGCACATCCACGATCGCGGACAATTCCGCGTGGGTGCGGCGGTGCTCCGCATCGCGCGCCTTGAGGTTTTCATCGGCGTGGCCCGATTTCACTTCGGCGATTTCCGCGTCGGTCAACTCCGGCCCGCCATTATTGGGCTGGTTGAAGAAGGCCGGCATGCGGGTGTTGTGGCGGAAGCTGAAGGGATCGTTGACCCATTTCATGACCCAGGCGCGATCCAACTTGGTCGCGAGATGGGAAAGATCGGGACCCACCTTGCGCAGGTTTTCGTAGCCTTGCGCTTTGTGGCAGCCCCAGCAGCCGAATTTCTCGAAGAGGTCGCGTCCCTTCGTCCAGTTATTGCTGACCGGGCGAAGGCCGTCCTTCGTCTTCATCACCATGGAGGATTGCCCGGCGTGGCATTGATTGCACTTGGCGCCGGTGCTTTGCAGCGGCAGCATGGGCAGTTCCCAGCTGGGGAGCGCTTGCCAATCGTATTTGGCTTTCCACTGCGCCGCCTGATTCTCGTCTTGCGGCGTATGCGCCGCGCTGACGAAATCGAGACCGCGATCGCGGCCGCTATGACACGAAGTGCAACCAAATTCCTCCAGCTTGTGCGCGCTGGAGGATCCCATAAAAAGTTCAAGATGGGGATGGCTGCGGAAGGGCTGCGTCATCGGCAGCGGCTTGCCGTCCTTGCCTTTCACCACATTGCCGTCATTGTCCAGTTCAAATTCAAAGCCGGGGCGGTCAATGGCGAGATGGCAGGTCTGGCAGCGATCCACCGTGCCGGTGGTTTGGAAATTGAGATCCTGATGAAAGTCGGGCAGCTGCGCCTGCTTGATTTCATAGGGGGGCGCCGCGAAATCCAGCAGCGGAGTGTTGAGCGCCAGCAGCAGGAGTTTCTTGCCGCGGCTCGGCGTGAGCTTCTCAATGGCCATATCGAGCCGACTGATTTTCCCCTCGGCGGCCAGCTGCGCCGCCGCCGCATCCGTGAGCGGTTTTTTCAGCTCTTTGACCTGCCTTTCCAGTTCAGCCGCGCGGGCGTTGAAAGCCTTGGTTTCCTCGCTCTTCGCGTTCATGACCGCCAGCAGCTTCTGCAACTTGTGATTCGCCGACCCGGCTTCCTCCACCCCTTTTTCGGCGTTGATGGATTCGACAAGATAACGCTGCGAGTCCACATTGGCCTTTGCGTCCTGATAAGCGCGTTCGCTCACCGAGGCTTGAATTTTTACGGCATCCCATTCGCGCTGGGTGGTGGTCAGCCTGGCCTTGTTTTCTTCAACCGATTTTTTTGCGGCGGCCAGTTCAGCGTCCAGGGTCTTGCGCTGTGATTCGCTGAGCATCTTCTCGGCCGCCAGCTTGTCGGCCTTGGCGCGCCGTTTGAGCACCGTCTGGAATGTCTTCTGGGTGTCCTTCCAGTCGCGCTTCCAGTCCTTGTATACCATCAGCCCGAAGGCGGCGAAGCAGAGCACCGAAGAAATCAAAAAGACGAGATTGAGGGTGCTGATTTTGTAATGTTCTTCAGTGGGCGGCACCACCGGCGCCGGCTTGGCGGGCGGCTTGGGCGGCGCCGCCGGGGCGGCGGCCGCGGGCTTGGCGGCGGCGGCAGCGGGCGGAGTCGCTGCGGGCGCGGCGGGTTTCTCGACTGCCGCAGCGGGTGCAGGGGTCGCAGGCTTGTCGTCGGGCGGCTTGGGGGCGTCAGTCATGGTGGGCCTACTGCTGGAGAGGGAATCAGGAGCCGGGGGTCTGGGGATTAAGAAAACCGCGAAATGCGCGAAATACGCTAAAAGGGAAGTTGATGATATTGAAAACTGCTTTTCGCGTGTTTCGCGTGTTTCGCGTATTTAGCGGTGAATTCTTCTCGGGCAACTCAGATGTTGAAGGCGATCTTGGGGAAGGTGAGAATGTATTTGAGATTGAAGATCCAGCGCAGATACATCTTGATCGGCACCGCGATCATGACGGCCATCAGCACCACGAGAATGGTGAACTGCAAGAGGCTCATCTGGCTGCGGTATTTTTCCAGCAGTTTCGACTTGGCGATCTTGATCCACAGCACGACATAGGCGATGAGGGTGATGAAGCCCGGCGCCTCCTTCAAAAGATCCATCCAGCCGCCGCTCATGACTCTGCTGAGGGTTGCGGACGAGAGCAGCGGCTTCATGCCGAAGTGGCCGCTGCCCAGCAGCCGCACCCAGAAAATTTCCGAGAGGTTGACATTGTTGAGCGG
>JAYVQF010000048.1:0-2800 GCA_043777195.1 Thermoanaerobaculia bacterium | reverse complement strand
ACGATTCGCTTTATAAGAAGATACTCGAACGCGAGGCGGTCATGTCCACCGGCATCGGCAACGGCGTCGCGCTGCCTCACGCCAAACATGACGGCCTCGCCAAAATCCTGCTGACCTTCGCGCGCGTCGCAACCCCCGTGGAATTCAAAGCCCTCGACGGCCGTCCCGTGGATCTCCTGTTCGTGCTCGCGGGCCCCCCTGCGGAATCCGCCACCCATGTGAAACTGCTGGGCAAACTCGCCCGCCTGCTGAAAAAACCGGAATTCACCGGCGCTCTGCGCGACTTGAAGAACCCGGCCGATTTGCCGGCGCTGATTCGGCTACACGAGCGGGTGTGATTCGGAGAAAGGGTCGGGGGTCTGGGGTCCGGATTAGAGGGAGAGTGGAGAGGGCGGTTAGGGGCCTCAACGAAATAACAGTAGCAAAGATGACTGCCGAGTCGCCCGAATGGCGAGACGCGAGGAGCGCGCATACCCGAAGGTATGTAAGCGACGAGCAACGAAGCCAGTCGGGATGAATCGGCGGTCAGACTGCTACTGTTATTTCGTTGCGGCCCCTTAGCCGATGCGCGCCGCGTAAAATTCCCCCATGATCAAAGCCGAACTGTTGCAGGAATTCCGCCGCCTGGCCGCCGAAGCCGGCGACTTGCGGAGGTTTCTTTGATGCGCCGCGCCGCCGCGCGCGCCTGAGTGAAATCGAGCGCGAGTCGCTCGATCCGGCGCTGTGGGCCGATTCGAAAAAATCGGGCCCGCTCATGCGCGACAAGAAAGCCGCAGAGGAAATTATCGCGCTCGAAAAGGCCATCGCAGAAGCGGCGCTGGAAGGACCGGTGCTCGAGGAGTTCGATGCCTCCGGAGAGCCGGTCGAGGCGGATTACGCCGCCCTGGTGGCGCGCTTCACTACGCTGCTGGATGAAGGGCGAATCAAGACGGTGCTCTCGGGCGCGCACGATGCCGCCCCTGCCATTCTCACGCTGCACGCCGGTGCGGGCGGCACCGAATCACAGGACTGGGTGCAGATGTTGGCGCGCATGTATTCGCGCTGGGCGGAGGCGCGCGGCTTCAAACTGGAAGAAATCGATGTGCAGCCCGGCGATGAGGCCGGCATCAAATCCTGCACCTATATCGTGCGCGGCGATTACGCCTTCGGGCTGCTCAAGGGCGAGCGCGGCGTTCATCGCATGGTGCGCATCTCCCCCTTCGATGCCAATGCCCGCCGCCACACTACTTTCGCGGCCGTGGATGTCGTGCCGGAGCTGCCCGAAGACGACGCCTTCGAACTGGATCCCGATGATCTCGTCATCGAAACCATGCGCGCCGGCGGCAAAGGCGGCCAGCATGTCAACCGCACCGAGAGCGCGGTGCGCATCAAGCATGTGCCTTCCGGGTTGGTGGTGCAGTGCCAGGACGAGCGCTCGCAGCATTCCAACAAGGCCAGCGCGATGAAGGTGCTGAAGGCGCGGGTCAGCGGCTGGCTCGACGACAAAAAACAGGTGGAGCAGGACAAAATCAACGCCGAAAAAATGGGGATATCATTCGGCTCGCAAATCCGCAACTATGTCCTGCACCCTTACCAACTGGTCAAGGATGTCCGCACCGGCGAAGAGACCGGCAATACCCAAGCGGTGCTCGACGGCCGGCTCGATCCCTTCATCAAGGCCTGGCTGTTGTGGAAGGCGTCGGGTGAGAAGCGGGCGGGGGTTCCGGCGGACGCAGCGCCATTATAAAAAAGCGTTAAAATAAGCCATGCGCCATTCTTCTCACTCCCCCCGTTCCACGCAACGCGGCGACGGCTGGGTCGGCACCCTCGTCTGGGGGCTGATCGGCTTCACAGTCTTTTTCATCGGCTACAAAATGCTCAAGCCGCAGTATAACAAGTACTTTCTTGAGAAAAAAGTGGAAGAGGTCGTCCGGTTTTCCGGCAACCCGGAAGCGGGGAAATTGCAGGATGAGATTTTGATTTATGCAGAAAGAGCAGGGATTCCATTGGGCCCTAATAATGTTATCGTCACTAAAAAAGCAAGTGGCGGCGCCACGATCGTGGTCGAATACGACACGGTCGTTGATTTTTTGATCACCAAATATTCAGTGCATACCCGAATTGAAAACAGCTCAAATCAATACTAAAAAAACCGGCTTAGAATTTTTCCCGGCCTCCGCAAATGCGGGGGCCATTTTTATTTACTGTGTTTATTTGCTGAATGGCCTCAGTTCGACCGATTACCGGCAAGATCCACTGCTCTGAGCGTGAAGAATTGCGTGCCGGCGGGCGGCGAGCGGGTAGCGGTTGCAGTCGTGGCGCCATAGGTGGCCGCGGCGGAAGTCGGGAATTGGGGAATCGCCGCCTGATAGAGTTCAAAATTCTGGATCGCTTCCGTGCCGCCCGCCGTGTCGGTCGCCGGAATCGTCCAGTCATATCGCAGCTGGCCGGCTGCCGCCTTCAGGATCGTCAGTGCGGGCGGGCGGGGCGGATAGAGATCTGCGGGCGTCGCTGATTTTTCCAGCACATTGCGCTCTTGCCGGCCGGCACCGTCGCTGGCGCGTACTACAAACCAGCGGGCGGAGCCGTCACTGAGCCCGGTCACCAGCACACTGGGGGCAGCGGTGGTTAGCCGCGGAAGAGAATAATTTTCCCCGCCGCTCGCGCTGGCGTCGTAAACCTGATAGCTGAGCGGCAGGTTGAGATCAAGCGCCGCATCCCCGTTCAGCTGCACGCTGCCGTGCGATCCGGTCGCCGTGGCGCCGAGCAGGCCGCAGGGGAAATAGGGCGGCCGCGCCGCAGTGAACGCGCCTGCCGCCGG
>JAYVQF010000047.1:0-10957 GCA_043777195.1 Thermoanaerobaculia bacterium | reverse complement strand
TCGACCGCCGCAACATGTTCTTCGACAAGGCCGGCCTGCCCTACGAGCTCGATGTCAAGACTTTCGAACTGCCCAAAGAATGGTGGAAACGGCTGGGGCGGGGAATCTGAGCCATGATCCTGCTCTTCCCCAATATTCCTTTCCCCGTCCTGCCGGCTGGCGCGGGCACCGGCGTCGCCTTTTGGTTGATGGCCGGGGTCTGCGTGCTCAGCGCGCTGCGGGTCGTCACTGCGAAAAATCCGGTGCATGCGGCCCTCGCCCTGATCCTCACCCTGGCGGCGGTCTCGGGAATCTATGTGCTGCTCGAAGCCCCCTTCGTGTGGGCGGTGCAGCTGTTGGTTTACACCGGCGGCGTGATGGTGCTCTATCTCTTCGTGATTTTCTTCAGCGACCTGCGGCAAATGAATCGCCAGCGCTGGCTGCACAAGGGATGGATTTGGTCGCTGCCGCCGCTCGCGGCGCTGATGTTTCTGCTGGTTAACCGCTTTCTCGCCATGGATTTCGGCGGCGCCAGCGGCCAGACGACTTCCGGCACGCCCGCTGAGATCGGCAAGCTGCTCTTCGGCAAACTGGTCATTCCGTTTGAACTCTCCTCCATTCTTTTGGTCGTGGCGTTGATCGGCGCGATCTTGCTGTCGCGCGAATCACCGGACGAACCGCGGACGGGAGCCTGAGCATGCACGCCCTACAGATCACCCTCAATCATTACCTCGCGCTGGGTGCGATCCTCTTCGTGCTGGGCCTCGCCGGCCTGCTCATCCGCCGCAATTACATCACGGTGATGATGAGCCTGGAACTGCTATTCGCGGGCGCCGCCATCAACTTCGCGGCCTTCGATCATTTCCTCTGGCACGGGCAATTCCTCGGCCAGGCGCTGGTCACCTTCATCATCGTGGTCGCCGCCGGCGAAGCCGCCATCGGCCTCGCCATCCTCATCGCCCTCTTTCGCCACCGCCATAGCGGCAATGTCGATGACGCCAGCGAATTGCAGGGATAAGATTTCAGAGCTAGAAAACCGCGAAAAACGCCAAAGACGCGAAAAAGAAAACACCCATTCCTGATGACTTCACTTTTATATTTACTTCCGCTGATTCCGCTGGTGCCGTTTTTGATGGCGGCGGTCAACGGGCTGCTGCTCGGACGCAGGGCCGAGGCTTCCGGCAAGCGCGGCGTGATTCAAGCGCTGGCGATCGGCGCGGTGGCGTTTTCCTTTTTGCTGTCACTCTCTGCCGTCATCGCATTGAAGACGACCGACCTCGCGGCGTTTGAAAAATCATTGCCGGACCATTCATCGCTTCATGTTTATCCCGAGCAGCAGCGCGTGGTTTATTCCCCGAGCAGCTGGATGGGCAGCCTCACTTCGGGCGGCGTAAACCCTGATGGCGATTCGACCTGGGGATTCATGCTCGACCCGCTCTCGGCGGTCATGCTGCTTTTTGTGACCTTCATCGGCACCCTCATCCACATCTTCTCCGTGCGCTACATGGAGGATGACGCGGGCCATTACAAATTCTTCAGTTACCTGAATTTGTTCATGGGCTCGATGCTCATTCTTATCCTCGGCAGTTCGCTGGGCGTTTTATTCGTGGGCTGGGAAGGGGTGGGTGTCTGCTCCTATCTGCTCATCGGCTTTTACACCGACCGGATTTTCGACGAAAAAACCGGGATGACCTGCTCGGACGCCGGACGCAAGGCCTTCATCACCAACCGCATCGGCGATCTCATGTTCGCGAGCGGTGTGCTGATCCTGCTCGCCAACGCCGGCACTTTCGGTTTTGCGGCGCTGGAAGCCTGGGTGCATCACGGCCATGCCGCCGCGATGCCGCACGGACTGCTGGTCGCCGCAGTGCTTTTAATGTTCGGCGGCGCGACCGCGAAGTCGGCGCAAATTCCCCTCTATGTCTGGCTGCCCGACGCGATGGCCGGCCCCACCCCCGTTTCCGCGCTGATCCACGCCGCGACCATGGTCACCGCCGGCATCTACATGCTGGTGCGCATGAACTTCCTCAGCGCGCTGGTGCCCGAGGCGCTGGCGGTGGTCGCCCTGGTGGGTGCCTGCACGGCGCTCTTTGCCGCGACGATGGGCCTCGTCGCCAATGACATCAAGAAAGTTCTGGCCTATTCCACCGTCTCGCAGCTGGGCTATATGTTCCTCGGTGTAGGCGTGGGGGCGCCCGCGAGCGGACTCTTCCATGTTTTCACACATGCCTTCTTCAAGGCGCTGATGTTCCTCGGGGCCGGCGCGGTGATCTATTCATTGCACCATGTCCAGGACATCCGCTACATGGGGCAATTGCGGAAAAAACTGCCGACCATCCACTGGACTTTTCTCGCGGGCGTCGTCGCCATTGCCGGGATCATGCCCTTCGCCGGCTTCTGGTCGAAGGATGAAATTCTCTGGCAGGCGCTGTCCAACGGCTTCTTCAAGGGCGTCACGCTGCATGGATTCCCGACTACCGGATTTTTCGGCGCATTGCTCGGCTGGATAAACGGTCACACGCTGGCGTGGGTCGGCCCCACGGTTTACGCCATCGGCCTGATCGGCGCCTGCATCACGCCCTTCTACATGGGCCGTCTCTATGCGCTGGTCTTCCACAATTCCGACCGCACCGGCGACGCGCCCGCGCACGATGCGCATGCCGATGAACACGCGGTTCATGCGGATGCGCATGGACACGATGCACACGGCCACGACGCCCACGCGGCGCACGACGACCACGCGCACGAAATCAAAGAGCCGGACGGCTTCATTCTCTGGCCACTGCGGATTCTGGCCATCGGTGCGCTCTTTTCCGGCCTCATCGGCATGGGGCTGTTTCCCAAACTGAATCTTTGGGAACACTGGCTTGCGCCCATTCTGGAAAGCGGCGAGCACACCACCGCGTTGCGGCTCGGCGGCCATGCTGCATTGCACAATCCCGTCCTCGAATGGGTGCTGGCCATCATTTCCTCATTCGCCATCGGCCTCGGATTTTTGTATCTTGCGTGGAAAGTGTATGGCGTGAAAACCAACATTCCTGAAAGAGCCGCCGCGAAATTCCCCCGCCTCTATCAACTACTCGTGGACAAGTGGAGCATTGACGAACTCTACGCATTCCTCTTCATCCGCCCCTTCTATGCACTCTGCCGGGTCGCCTTCGGTTTCGACAAAACTTTTGTGGACGGCGCGGTCAACGGCGCGGCGAAGACCACGCTTTTTTCTTCGTTCGCCTCCTCTTTCTTCGACAAGATCGTGGTGGACGGCGCAGGCGTGAACGGCACCGGCTGGGTGGTGCGCAAATTGTCCGCCGTTAACGGCCGCTGGCAGTCGGGCCAGGTGCAACGATACGCCACCGGCTTCGTGCTGGGCATTCTCGCGCTGCTCGCCCTCGTCTGGATCAACCAGGCTTTATAGTTATTAGTATCCACCGCTGAACTCTTCACCGGAGTCAATCCCCCATGATGTCCCACTACCTCTCCCTGCTCGTTTTCTTCCCGCTCATTGGCGCGGTGCTGATCCTATTCATGCCCAAGGAACAGACCGGCTTCATCCGCAAGTTCGCCACCGGCTGGGCAGCCATCGAACTGCTGTTGACGATCCCGCTGCTGATGACGCTGATCCACCCGATCCTCCCGCAGATCGTGCCGGAGATCGGCATGCAGGAGGGGATGCGCTTTTACTTCGTCGAGCACGGCGACTGGATTCCCTCGCTCGGGGTCAGCTACATTATGGGCGTGGACGCCACCTCGATCCTGCTGATCCTGCTCACCCAGTTGATCTCGCTGATCGCCCTCGCCAGCTCCTGGACGGCCGTGCATGAGCGGGAGAAAGAGTATTACACCTGGCTGCTGCTGCTGCACGCGGGCATGGTTGGGGTTTTCTGCGCGCTCGACATGTTCCTCTTCTATGTGTTCTGGGAAGTGATGCTGGTGCCGATGTATTTCCTGATCGGCATCTGGGGCGGCGAAAAGCGGCTTTACAGCGCCATCAAATTCTTCCTCTACACCCTGGCCGGCTCGGTGCTGATGCTGGTGGCCATCCTCGCCATCTACTTCCGGACTTCTTTGCCGGGGAGCGGGGCCGAGGCGGGCTTGCACACCTTCAATTATTTTCACTGGCTGGCGCAGATTCCCTTCATGCACTTTTCCGGTAGCGCGTTGGTCTGGCTGTTCACCGCCTTCGCCATCGCCTTCGCCATCAAGGTGCCGATGTTCCCGGTCCACACCTGGCTGCCCGACGCCCACACCGACGCCCCCACCGCAGGCTCCGTCATCCTGGCCGGCGTACTGCTGAAGATGGGCTGCTACGGCTTCCTGCGCTTCAACCTGCCCTTCTTCCCCACCGCGACCGTCGCGCTGCTGCCGGTGCTACTGGGGCTTTGCATCATCGGCATCATTTACGGCGCGCTTTGCGCCATGGTGCAGACCGACTGGAAGCGGCTGGTCGCCTACTCGTCGGTCAGCCACATGGGCTTCGTGATGCTGGGGATTTTCTCCCTCAATCTCATCGGCATGAAGGGCGGCGTGTTGCAGATGATCAACCACGGCATCTCCACCGGCGCATTGTTCCTCCTGGTTGGCATTGTGTATGAGCAGCGCCACACCCGCGCCCTCTCGGAATATGGCGGTCTCTCGGCGCAAATTCCGAATTTCGCCATGATTTTCATGATCATGACCATGAGCTCGATCGGCCTGCCGCTCTTGAACGGATTCGCCGGGGAATTCCCCATTCTCGCCGGCGCCTTCCAGATGAACAGTGAATTCACGACGCTGTTCGGGGTGCCCTATCTGTTGCCGATTCTCTCCGTCACCGGCGTGGTGCTGGGCGCGGCCTACATGCTGTGGCTCTACCAGCGCACCATGTTCGGGAAAATCACCAACGAGAAAAACAGGACCCTGAAGGATCTCAACCGCCGCGAATGGGCCTACCTGCTGCCGCTGGTGATTCTCGCCTTCTATATCGGCATCTTCCCCAACCGCATCTTCACCTTCATCGAAAAAGATGTCGCCGCCAATGTGCTGCGCTACACCGACACCGCGATGAAGGAATTCCCCACCACTTCCGCCCAGCGGGAAATGAAGCTGGCGGCGGAGCATCCCGCAGGCGCGCCGGCCGTGGCCGGTGAAGGCGCTCCCGCCCTCGTCACCGCACCCGCCGCCCCGGTTGAAACGGCCCCGACGGCGCATTAATTTTTTTCACCACGAAGGACACCAAGACCACCAAGAAGAAAGGGATAAAACCGCTATTTTCAACTTGTGCACTATTATTTTGAATTTCTTCTTGGTGTCCTTCGTGTCCTTGGTGGTAAATTTTTCAGGTTAACCCCGCATGTCCCCACAAACCCAACTCCTGTTATTTCAGTTCATGCCGGAGCTGCTGCTGCTCATCGGCGGGCTGCTCTTCATGATCGCCGCACTGGTGGATCGCGACGCGGGTGACCAGCCGCGTATCAAGCTGGCCGCGCTGATCCTTGCCTGCGGCACCGCGCTATTTGCAGCGGGGGTTTTCGCGCTGCGCCATGCCGGGATGCCGGAAGCGGCCTCGCTGCCGGGCGCCTTTGGGGACGCGGCGGGCGGCGGCAGTTTCATCTCCCTCACCCAGGACGGCTTTGCCGCCGGCTTCAAGCTGGTGATCCTGATCGGCCTCGCGCTCTCAATCCTGCTCTCGTGCAAGGATGAAGATCTGCACGACCGCCCGACCGCTGAATACTACGCACTGATGTTTTTCGCCGCGCTGGGCATGTGTGTGATGGCGGCCGGACGCGATCTGTTGACCCTGTGGATCGGCCTGGAAACCATGGCGCTCGCCACCTACGCGCTGATCGCGCTGCCGCGCGGCGACCGCAAGGCCCCCGAAGGGGCCATGAAATATTTCATTCTCGGCACCCTGTCATCGGGCGTTTTCCTCTATGGCGCTTCGCTGCTTTACGGCGCGACCGGCAGCTATCAATTGGCGGGCGCCGACGGCCTCGCTGCCAAACTGCCGGCGCTGTTCCTGCCGGGCGCAGCCGCTGCCGCCCATTCTCTGGCCGTGCTGGGCACCGCGCTGATGCTCATCGCGCTTCTGTTCAAGGTCGGGGCGGTGCCCTTTCACATGTGGCTGCCGGATGCCTACACCGGCGCGCCCACCGCCATTACCAACTTCATGTCGGTCTCGGTCAAGGCCGCCTCCTTCGCCATGCTGCTGCGAATTCTCCACGAAGGGCTGGCCGCAGCTTCATCCGTCTGGCTGCCGCTGCTCGCCGCCGCCGCTGCACTCACCATGGTGTGGGGCAATATCGCGGCGGTGCGCCAGGACAATGTCAAACGGATGCTGGCCTACTCCTCGATCGCCCACGCCGGCTATGTGCTGACCGGCGTTGTGGCGCTGGGCGCAGTGGGACGCTTTCCCGGCCCCGGCATGGTCTGGCTCTATTTACTTTTGTACACCTTCATGAACAGCGCCGCATTCGGCATCCTCATCTGGATGCGCGGCAACGGGCTGAGCGGGGAATCATTCGAGGATTACGCCGGCCTGCGCGATCGGGCGCCGGTGCTCACCTACATTATTCTCTATGTGATGCTGGCGCTCACCGGCATTCCCGCCACCGCCGGTTTCATCGCCAAGTGGGCGGTCTTCGGCGCCGCTATCAACGGCCATTATTACCTGCTGGCTGTTATTGGCCTGCTGGCGTCAGCCATCTCGCTGTTTTACTATTTCCGCCTCGTGGTGCAGATGCTGGTCAAGCCGGCAGGTGGCCGCCCGCGTCCGGCCTTCTCGCTGCCGGTCGCGGCGGTGGTACTGATCGGCGCGGCGGCGACGCTGGGCTGGGGTATTTTCCCCGAGCGGGATTTTGCTCTGGCGCGCGGGGTGGTGACGCTGGGCGGCGCGGAGGTGTCAACTCCGGCCATGCCGCTGACCGCGCCTCGGGTTCCGCCACCGCCCCCTGAACTGATCCCGCCGCTTGTCTCTGCGGCCGAGCCCGTCCCTCCACCCGCGTGAAATCCCGCCCCGGCGACGACCGGCTGGGGCCGGAAGAGCGGGCGCTGCTGAAACGGCTGCGGCTGGAACTGGCCTTGTCGCTGCTCTTGATCACGGGCGGGGCCTGGCTGCATTCCCCCGCCGCCGCCCTCACCGCCTTCATCGTTTGCCTGGTGCAGGTGCTCAACTTTCTCCTATTGGAGCAGGGGCTTCGCGTGATCCTTTTCACTGCCACCCGGGGGCAGATTTTGAAAGGAATCCTGGGGATTTTGGGGCGGTTCGTGTTGCTTGCCGGGGCCGTCTTTGCTATGATCCGCGCCTCACGGCTCGACCCCCTCGGACTGGCCGCCGGCACCATGGAAATCGTTCTGGCCGGCTTCATGGAAGTCTTCTATATCATCGGCCGCGAAATCAAACAACGATGTCTCACCCGGCGAAGCTGACAGAGTGGATTGCGCCCCATATCGGCGCAAACGGCATCCATCCCCTCGCGATTGATTTCGCGGTGATGGCGGGCTTTGTCATGCTGCTCACCCTCGGCGGGGCTTTTATCTTCACCCGCGCCATGTCCGTGGATCGTCCGGGGCGGGGCCAGCAAGTGCTGGAGTTGATGGTCGGCACCCTGCGCAACATGATCACCGACATCATCCCGCACCATGGTGAGAAATACCTGGGCTGGATTGGCTGCTTCACCATTTTCATCCTGTTCGGCAACCTGCTTGGGGAAATCCCATTCTTTACCGCGCCTACGGGTTACTGGATGATGACGATGGTGCTGGGGGTTGCCTGTTTCCTGGTCTTCACCTACCTGGGCATCCGTGAAACCGGAATTCATTACAGCGGCCATTTCCTGGGGCCCTACCTTCCCTTCAGTTTTCGAGGCAAGCAAAGATCGTTTCCGTTTCTGTGCCTGTTGTTTCTGATTCTAGAACCGATTTCCCACTTGGCCCGCGCCTTTTCCCTCTCGCTCCGTCTGTTCGCCAATATTTTCGGCGACCACACGGTAGCCTCCACTTTTGAACACCTCGTTCCCTTCGGCGTGCCGATTCCTTTCATGATGCTAGGGTTGCTCACCGCCATCGTGCAGACCTTCATCTTCACCATGCTGACCATTGTTTTTATCGGCCTTTCCGTCGAGCATCACTGATTATTTATTTTCAATTCTGCCAACCATTCTTCCCTCAGGAGCTCTCCCGTGATTCGCAAACTCATCCACGCCGCACCGGCTTTCGCACTCCTCGCCCTCACCGGCGTTTCGACCTTCGCTGAAGGCGCTGCCAGCACCGGCATGTCCGACAAAGCTGCGTCCTACTGGGCCGCCGGCTGCGGCATGGCCTTCGCCGCCGCGATCGCCGCCTTCTCGCAATCGCGTGGCATCGCTGCCGCCGTGACCGCCACCGCTCGCAACCCGCAGGCCGGCGGCCGCATCTTCACCATGATGCTGCTGGGCCTCGCCTTCATCGAAACCATGGCGCTGCTCACCTTCGTGATCTGCTTCGTCAAGATTCTTGCTTAATTCAGCCATGGCGAATCGCGCCTGGCGCGCCCCGCCCCCGGCGGGGACTGATGCCGCGCGCGCCGACGACCTCTCGGCCCGATTTCAGTTGCCCGCCCCGCTGGGGCGGGCGCTTTTTTTGCGCGGGCTGCAAGACGAGCCGGCTTGGCGGCAGTTTCTGGCGGCGGAAATGGCCGAATTCCCCGAGCCGCCCGCGCCGCTGAACCTGCGCGACGCCGCGCGCCATCTCGCCGGAGTCTGCCGCGCGGGCGGCCATGCCCTGGTGCATGGCGATTACGATGTGGACGGCATCTGCGGCACCGCGCTGCTCACCCGCACCCTTACGCTCTGGGGAGCGAAGGTCACCCCGTTTCTGCCCAGCCGCTTCGCCGAAGGCTATGGCATCGCGGAAGCCGCGATTGAAAAGATCAAACGGGAACGCATCGCCACCCTGGTCACCGCCGATTGCGGCACCAATCACGGCGCGCTGCTCGACGCGGCGGCGCAGACCGGCTGCACCGTCATCGTCTGCGATCACCATCTTTTGGTGGAGGGACAGCAGCCGAAAAGCGCGCTGCTCATCAATCCCCATCAGCCGGGCGATCCCTCGGGCCTCACCGGCCACTGCGGCAGCGCCATCGCCATGGAATTATTACTGGCCATTGCGGCGGAGCTGGGCAAGGCCGCGCCGCGCGAATCGCTCAGCCGCCTCGCCGCCATCGCTTCGATCACCGATGTCATGCCCCTCACCGGCCGCACCCGCACGCTGGTGGCGGCGGGTCTGAAGGCGCTGCCCTCCGCGAAGGCGCCGGGGCTGCGCGCGCTCATCCGCCAGTGCCGCCTGGCCGCGCCAATGCGTGCCGAGGATGCCGGTTTCGCCATTGGCCCGCGCCTCAACGCAGCCGGGCGCATGGGTCATCCCGACGACGCGTTGGCGTTGCTGCTGGCGGCGGACGACCGGGCTGCGGGCGCGGCGATGGCGCGGCTGGAAGCGCGTAACACCGAGCGGCGCGAAGTTTCCGGCAGGGTCTTCACGCTGGCGCTCAAAGAGGCTGAGACTCAGGGCGACCGGCCGGTCATCGCGGTGGGAAACGAGAATTGGCACATCGGGGTAATGGGCATCGTCGCGCAAAGACTCCGGGAGACGACGGGAAAACCCGCGCTGGCCGTGGCGTTCGACGCGGACGGCCTGGGCACCGGCTCGGGGCGCAGCGCCGGCGGCCTGCATCTCGAACAATTACTCGGCCGACAGCGGGACAAGCTGGTGCGCAGCGGCGGACATGCGGCGGCGTGCGGTCTCACCGTGAAGCGTGCGCAATGGGAAGCATTCCGCACAGCGATGTGGGACGATGCCACGACGCTCGAACGCACGCCCGACGCATTGCCGCAGGCCGATGCCACGCTGGGAGCGAACGAATTGACCGACGAATTGTTACAGGCGATTCACGCCCTGGAACCCTGGGGAGAAGGCATGCCTGCGCCCCGCTTCGAAGCGGCGGTGGCGCTCAGCGGGGTGCGCCGCTTCGGCCGCGACGAAGGAAAACCGCACGCCGAACTCACCATCAAAGGACTGCCCCGCCCGCTGGTCTTCTGGCGCGGTGCCGATGAAATGGCAAACCGCAAGGGCACGGTGAAGCTGCTGCTCCGGCCCGGCCGCGACAGCTTCGTCGTCGAAGCGGTCGATTTTTCTTAAGGCTCGCCGTAGCTCAACCGGCCTGATTTTGGAACAAATCAGGGGGTCAATGGTTAGTCCTGTAGCATCCCCGCCAGCAGTGAGTTTCATTCACAAACTGCGGCTGCTAAATGTCGTAAGCTATTCAGCCGGATTACTTCGGAGCCCCCCGTGTCCAACACCTTTTTTCGCAACATGCTATTCATCCTGATGATGGTCACCCTGCTGACCGTCGTCTTCTCCTATTTCAACAAGCAGCAGCGCAGCAAGGAGCTGCCCTTCTCGCAGTTCGACCAGATGGCGCGTGCACGCGGCATCAAGGAGGTCGTTCTCCGCGGCCGCCACGCCACGGGCAAGCTCGCGGTCAAGGACGAAAATGGCATCGAGCAGTTTTCCGCGACGCTGCCGGACGATCTTTTGAATTATTCCAGCGAGCTCGCCAAGATCGGCGTCAAGGTGAATGCCGAGGTGCAGAACGACGGGCAGATTTTTTCGCTCCTGATGGTCTTGCTGTTGGTCGTCCCGCTCATCGGCTTCGGCATCTATTTTACCCGGCAGATCAGCGCGGGTGGCAACAAGGCGATGGCCTTCGGCAAGAGCCGCGCGCGCATCTCCGCGGGCAAGGGCAAGGTCACCTTCAAGGATGTCGCGGGCATTGACGAGGTGAAGGAAGAGCTGAGCGAGATCATTGATTTTCTAAAAGACCCCAAGCGCTTCCAGAAACTGGGCGGCCGCATTCCCCGCGGCGTGCTGCTCATGGGACCGCCCGGCACCGGCAAGACCCTCCTGGCAAAAGCCGTCGCAGGCGAGGCGGGCGTTCCCTTTTATTCCATCTCCGGTTCCGAATTCG
>JAYVQF010000046.1:0-2806 GCA_043777195.1 Thermoanaerobaculia bacterium | reverse complement strand
AAAAATTGGGCGCCGCGGAAAAACCGCTGCTGGTCTCGGTGCGCTCGGGCGCGCCGGTCTCGATGCCAGGGATGCTCGATACCGTGCTCAATCTCGGGTTGAATCCGCAGTCGGTGGCGGCGCTCGCGCATGAAAGCGGCGACGCCCGTTTTGCGTGGGATGCCTATCGCCGCTTCATCCAGCTCTTCGGCCGCATTGTGCTGGCGCAGCCCGGCGAACCCTTCGAGCAGGCCATCGCCGCGCGCAAACAGGCGCGCGGGGTGCGCGAGGACACCGATCTCGCGGCGGAGGATTGGGAATCATTGTGCGGCGAATTCAAGGGCCGCATCGCGCAGGCGACGGGGAAACCCTTCCCCGAGCACCCCCTCGACCAGCTCAATCTCGCCATCCGCGCCGTCTTCGCCTCCTGGCACGGCAAGCGGGCGCAGGATTACCGGCGCGTGCACCGCATCCCCGACGACCTCGGCACCGCAGTCAGCGTCTGCGCCATGGTCTTCGGCAATCTTGGCAACGATTCGGGTACCGGCGTCTGCTTCACCCGCAACCCCGTCACCGGCGCGAAGGAATTGTATGGCGAATATCTCCCCTGCGCGCAGGGCGAGGATGTGGTGGCCGGATTGCGCACGCCGCGAAAAATTTCACAGTTGCAGCGGGATCTTCCCGGGGTCTATGCCCAGCTCGCCGAATCCGCCACGCGACTGGAACGCCACTACCGCGATTTGCAGGACATTGAATTCACCGTCGAGCATGGCAAACTTTGGCTGCTGCAAACCCGCAGCGGCAAACGCTCGGGCGCGGCGGCGGTGCGGGTTGCGGTGGATCTGGTCACGGAGGGATTGATGGATGAGCGGGCCGCGGTGCGCGCGGTCGAACCGGGCCATCTCGCGCAGCTCCTCCATCCCACCCTCGATCTCCATGCGCCCGTGGATTTATTGGCGACCGGTCTCGCCGCCAGCCCCGGCGCGGCCACGGGCAAAGTCGTCTTCAATCCCGACGAGGCCGAGGCGATGGCGCAGGCCGGCGAAAAAGTGATTCTCGTTCGCATTGAGACTTCGCCCGATGATTTTCACGGCATGGTCGCGGCGCATGGCATCGTCACCGCCCGCGGCGGGCTGACCTCACACGCGGCGGTGGTGGCGCGTGGCATGGGCAAATGCTGCGTCGCCGGTTGCGACGCGTTGCACATTGATTATTTCGCCGAGGAATTCACGACAGGCGGACGCACCGTGCGCAAGGGGGAGATCATCACCCTCGATGGCTCCACCGGCCGGGTGCTCTTCGGCGCGGTGCCACTCATCGAACCCCATCCCGACGCGACGGTGGACACTTTGATGCGCTGGGCCGACGGCTTCCGCCGCCTAAAAGTGCGCGCCAACGCCGACATTCCGCGCGACGCCGTGGCCGCGCGCAAATTCGGCGCCGAAGGCATCGGCCTGTGCCGCACCGAGCACATGTTCTTCGAGGAGGGGCGCGTCGAGTTGATGCAGGGCATGATTCTTGCGGACAGTGAAGAAAAGCGGGCAGAGTTCCTCGCGCGGCTGGAACCGATGCAGCGCGGTGATTTTGTCGGCCTCTTCACCGCCATGGACGGCCTGCCCGTCACCATCCGCCTGCTCGATCCGCCGCTGCACGAATTCCTGCCCCACAGCAAGGCGGAGATGGCGGTGCTGGCCAAGCGCATGAAGGTCTCGGCCAAAGCCCTCGAATGGAAAATCGGCGAGCTGCGAGAGGCCAATCCCATGCTCGGCCACCGCGGCTGCCGCCTCGGCATCACCCATCCTGAAATCACCCGCATGCAGGCGCGCGCGATCTTTTCCGCTGCGCTCGAAGCCCGCGCCAATGGCGTGCGGGTTTTTCCCGAAGTGATGATCCCGCTTATCAGCGATGCGCGCGAATTCGTGCACCAGGAAAAACTGGTGCGCGCTGAGGCGGACGCCGTCTTCGCCTCTGCGGGAACAAAAATTGATTACAGCGTCGGCACCATGATCGAACTGCCGCGCGCCGCCCTCACCGCCGACGCCATCGCCGAGCGCGCCGAATTTTTTTCCTTCGGCACCAACGATCTCACGCAGACCACCTTCGGTCTTTCGCGCGATGACGCCGGCCGTTTTCTCCCTTTCTATGTCGAGAAAAAATTGTATGCGGCCGATCCCTTCCAGATCCTCGACCGCACCGGCGTCGGGCGGCTGATGGAAATGGCGGTCAAGCTCGGCCGGCAAACCCGCGCGAACATCAAGACCGGCATCTGCGGCGAACACGGCGGCGAACCCGACTCCATCGCCTTCTGCCACACCCTCGGCCTCGACTATGTCAGCTGCTCGCCCTTCCGGGTGCCCATCGCCAGACTCGCAGCGGCGCACGCGGCGCTGGCGGAAGAGATTCGGAAGTAAGAATTCACCGCGAAAGGCGCGAAAGGCCGCGAAAATCAGAAGGCATCTTATTTTTAGCGTATTTCGTGTTTTTCGCGGTTTTCTTATTCTGATGTTTTCGTGATGATTCTCTCAGGGTAATGAATGAGTGAAGTCGGGTTGATGGAGCGGCTGCACCGTGAAATCATCGCCTGCCGCGCTTGTCCGCGGCTGGTGGCTTGGCGGGAAAAGATGGGGCGTGAGAAGCGCGCCGCGTTCCGCGATCATGAATATTGGGCGAAACCGGTGCCGGGATTCGGCGATGCGAACGCGAAGCTCGTGATCTTCGGCCTCGCCCCCGGCGCGCATGGCTCGAATCGCACGGGAAGAATGTTCACCGGCGACGGCTCGGGGGATTTTTTGTATCCCGCGCTACACCGCGCCGGTCTTGCGTCGCA
>JAYVQF010000045.1:0-2814 GCA_043777195.1 Thermoanaerobaculia bacterium | reverse complement strand
GCTCATGGGACCGCCCGGCACCGGCAAGACCCTCCTGGCAAAAGCCGTCGCAGGCGAGGCGGGCGTTCCCTTTTATTCCATCTCCGGTTCCGAATTCGTCGAGATGTTCGTGGGCGTGGGCGCCTCGCGCGTGCGCGACCTCTTCGATCAGGCCAAGAAGAATTCCCCCTGTATTATTTATATTGATGAGATAGATGCCGTAGGGCGCCACCGCGGCGCCGGCATGGGGGGCGGTCATGACGAGCGGGAACAAACCCTCAATCAATTGCTGGTCGAGATGGACGGCTTCGAAACCAGCGACACCATCATCGTCATCGCCGCCACCAACCGCCCCGATGTCCTCGATCCCGCGCTCTTGCGCCCCGGCCGTTTCGACCGCCGCGTCATGGTGGCGCGTCCCGACCAGCGCGGCCGCGAGGAGATCCTGCGCGTCCACACCGCCAAGGTGCCGCTCGACGCCGGGCTCGATCTCAACCGGCTGGCGCGCGCAACCCCCGGTTTTTCCGGCGCCGATCTCGCCAACCTGGTGAACGAGGCGGCGCTGCTGGCGGCGCGCAACGGCCAAAAGAGCGTGGCCCAGGATGATTTTGAAAATGCCAAGGACAAGGTGCTGATGGGGCCCGAGCGCCGCTCACTGTTGATGAGCGACGCGGAGAAAAAAACCACTGCCTATCACGAGACCGGCCATGCGCTGGTGGGTCACTACGAGCCGACTTCCGACCCGCTGCACAAGGTCACCATCATTCCGCGTGGCCGGGCGCTGGGCGTCACCTGGCGCCTGCCCGAAGCCGACCGCTTCAACGAATCGCGCGACAGCCTGCTCGCCAGCATCACCGTGGCCATGGGCGGACGCGCCGCCGAGGAAATTTTCCTGGGGCAACGCACCACCGGCGCCGCCAACGATCTCGAACACGCCAGCGAAATCGCACGGCGCATGGTGACCGAGTGGGGCATGTCCGACGCCATCGGGCCGCAGAATTTCGACAACGGCGGCGGGGAAGTTTTCCTCGGCCGCGACCTCGCCCGCCAGCGGGTTTATTCCGAGGCCACCGCACAGGCGATTGATGCGGAAGTCCGCCGCATCCTCAACGAGTGCGACGCCCGCGCGCGCGTCATCCTGAGCGGCCATCAAGAAGTGGTGCACCGGGTCGCCGCTTCGCTCCTCGAACGGGAAACCCTTGACCGCGAGGAGATGGAGGCCCTGGTGGAAGGGCGCACGCTCGGCGCCCGTCCGGAGCGGCGCGAACCGCCGCCAACCGACGGCGAGGGGAAAGCGGAAACCCCGGGAATCGTGATCCCCATCGTCCCCAAGCCGCAGACTGCGTGAACCGCGCGGCGCGGCGTTTGTCAGCAGACCGGCGCAAGTTTGAGGTTGTCATCGCGTACTCATCAGAAGTTTTTAATTGAGATTCGAGATTCGTAGCCAGAGTCCGTTAACCGAATCTCGAATCTCGCAACTCGAACTCGATTCTCAGGTAATAAGGAAGTCCCCATGTTGTGCAAACGATTGTCGCTCATCACCGCGCTGATTCTTTCGCTGACCGCACAGGCGCAGGCGCCGGCATCCTCTCCGGCCTCACCTCCGGCCGTGGCAGCGGAAGACAACACGCCCAATGCCGGACTGGCCAAAGCGGCACCCGCAGGCATTGTGCTCGGCGCGGTATATGGCACACCGGAGAATACGAAGGCAGCGGCCGAATCGCCCGCTGCTGCGCCGGTCGAAGCCCCTGTGAGTGCTGCACCTGCAGCCGATGGCACGGTGGCTGCGCCGGCAGCCATTCCGGCCGCGCCCGCCGCGCCGGCGTTGGTGCCCGCAGAATTGCTGGCGCAGTACCGCATTCCCGTGCCGGGATTGAGCGCGCCCTTCATGCGCCCCTCCGGCGCGGGCGAGGATTCCCTCTACTGGTTCGACATTGACTGGAGCAGCCCCGACAGCGCGCCGCTACTCGCCCGCGAGGCCACCCCCGGGCTGGAGCAATTCCTGCGCCTGGTTGCGGCGACCGTGCGCGACGGCGGCGCACGGGTTCGCGTGGTCATCAACCCTCCGCCGCTCGCGGACATCGCCAGCGCGGTTTTCATCAAGCGGATTTCCTCGGCGGTGCGCGGCGAACGGCGCGACGCGAAATTCGGCTTCCTGCTGCCGGCCGCAGCAGAAGTTGCCACCGTCCGCCCGTTGTATGGCTTCGATCTCGCGCCATACATTGATCTCTGGCTGATGCGCGCCGAGGCCGTGACTCCGGAATCGGCGAAGGCGCTGCAGACCGCCGGACAGGAACTCGACCTCACCGCGGAGCTGGGCATCACTTTCCTGCCGCTGCGCGCGCAGAAATCCGCCGCGCCGATGGCGGCGGGGCTGGCGACCGGTTTTCATCTTTTTATTTCCGAACCCCTGCCAGCCGGCGCGAAATATTTCCAGGCCCTGCGCAAACTGTTGCCGGCCACCGCGATCGGGGTGGAACCGGACGGCCGCGGTGCCGCCTTTATCCAGGGCGGACCGGACGACGGCAAGAAAGTGGACGGGCTGGTCTTCGGCAAATTGTATGACGATAAAACCGACACCGAATACCTGCTGATCTTCGCCCCCGATGTGGATCCCAAGCAAATCATCCGCCTGACCCTGCCGACCGCCGATGTGAAGAACGCCACCTTGTGGGTGCCTCTGCATGACACCAGTTTCCCGCTGGAACTGATCGCCCGCGATGAACGGGGCGACACCGCCAGCGCGCTCGTTTATGCGCGCGGCGAGCCCTTCCTGATTTCCTACAAACGCTTCGAGTTGCAGCGCCTCAAGGGTCAGCAGGCGCTGGAAGATCG
>JAYVQF010000044.1:0-2827 GCA_043777195.1 Thermoanaerobaculia bacterium | reverse complement strand
TTCCCAGTCCATAGAGATTCGGATGTTTTTTCGCCGCACCCATTCTGCGTCATCCCTTCCGGCTGAAAATCCGGAAGGTACGGCGTCGTCGTCGGCGTCTTCACTGCCGCTGGCTCAGGTGCGCAGAATCCTGCAACAGGCGCGGCGGCTGCGGGCGGCGAGGGAGCGGGCGGCGGCCACGGTGTCCCGCGAGCGGGGACCGGGTTTGGCGGCTTGGGGTCTCGCGGAATATCAGCCGGGTGACGACGCGCGGCGCATTGACTGGCTGGCCACTTTGCGATTGGACCGGCCCGTGGTGCGTGAGTACCACCGCGACAAGGAGCGCATCGTGTTGATCGCCCTGGACGCCTCTGCCAGCCTGCGCACGGCCGCGCCGGCGGCGTTCGCCCGGGCGAGCGAGACCGCGACCGTGCTCCTGGTGGCGGCGCTCCTCGAAGGCGAACGGGCCGGGGGTCTTTTGTTCACCGACCGCATCGAACGGGAATTACCGCCGGACGCCGGACGCGGACAGGCCGGCCGGGCCTTGAGATTTTTTTCCGGGACTCTTGATGATGTGGGCGGCGGCACCGATTTCGGACCGCTCCTGAAACGCGCCGGGCGGCTGCCGCGCGAGGCGCTGCTCGTGGTGGTGAGCGATTTTGCCGCGCCCATTCATGCGCCGCGCTGGCGCGCGCTGGGCCGCCGGTTGCAGGTTCGCTGGCTGCAAATGCGGTCGGGGGCGATGCTGCCGCTGGATCGCGCCGGCTATCTGCGGGTTGCCGACAGCGAAAAACCCGGGACGCCGCAGGTCATTTCAGCCCGCACCTTGCGCGGCAGTTTCGAAACCCGGCTCCCCCATCTGGCGGCCATTCCTCATGCCGTTCTGCATCCAGGCCAAAGTTCGCTGCCCGTGCTCGCCGCGTTGCTGCATTGAATATTGCTGTATATGGATGTCCTGGGTGGTAAAACACTTTTCTTGGGAATATTCGGGTTAGCACCTGACCCCCGCCGAAAAGCATTGCTTCCCGGCGGCAGAGCGGCGAAAATTTACGCCTTGCGAACTCCTGCGCTGATCTCTTTGCTGTTTTCTTGCGGCGCCCTCGCCGCGCTGAACCCCACGCCAGCGTCATCGCCCGTCGCCTCGGCGCCGATGGCGGCCCCGGCCCCCGCGCATGGCGCCGCAGTCGCAAATCCGCCGTCCCGCCCCGGCAAGGAGCTGGCGCAATTGATTGCGCGCGCGGAAATCGCCTTCAAACAGGGCAATGACGCGCTGCTCCTGGATCAGCCGGAAGAGGCGCGCGCGGCGTTTGACGGCGCGCTTGAATATTTTCTGAATGCGCCAGATTCAACGCGGACGGACGCTGCTTTTTTGCCTGCGTATGATGAACTGTGCAGCCGCATCTCCGCCCTTGAATTTTCCGCTCATGCGAATGATCCTGCCGACGCGGCGGACCGGGGCGGACCGGCCGGTCCCGCCAGCGAACTGACGCCTGCGGAACTGGCCCTCGCCGCTGAGCCGGCGTTGCTCTCGCCGGAGGAAGCGGCGAAGCTGAATGCGCTGATCGCCGAGGCGATGATCGAGAAAAAAAGCGATGTGCCTATCGTCCTCAACGACCAGGTTTTCAGTTTCCTCAAATTTTACCAGGGCCCCGGACGCGAAGTGATGCAGGTCGGTCTCAATCGCTCGGGCCGCTATCAGGCCATGATGCGCGCGGAATTCGCCAAGGCGGGATTGCCACAGGATCTTTTCTGGATCGGACTGGTGGAATCCAGTTTCAAGACGGAGGCCTATTCGCACGCCAATGCCCGCGGCATCTGGCAATTCATTCCCTCGACCGGCCGCATGTATGGACTCAAGATCGAACCTTGGGTGGACGAGCGTAGCGATCCGGAAAAGTCGGTCAAGGCCGCCATCCATTTCTTCAAGGATTTATACGATCAGCTGGGCGACTGGCCTTCTGTGATGGCCGCCTACAATGGCGGCGCCGGCCATATCCTCAAGGCGCGCCGTCACACCCATAGCACCGACTTTTTTCAACTCTCGCGCACCCGCTACATTCCGCGGGAAACACGCGGCTATGTGCCCATCATCATGGCGGCCATTATCATCGCGAAAGATCCGGCCCGCTTCGGATTCTCCCCGGAACCGGATTTGCCGTTGCGCCACGAACAGATCAGCGTGACGGGCCCGGTCCGGCTGACCACGGTGGCGCCCTTTTTCGGCATGCCGGTGGAGACCCTCCGCCTGCTTAATCCCGAACTCACCCGCGACGCGATTCCGGCCGGCCCCTATCCGCTGAAAATCCCCGAGGGCTCGGGCGTCTCGCTGCGTGAAGCTGCGGGAATGGTTCCGACCGAGGCATTGGAATTGCCGACTGATTCCTTCGGCGAATGGAACCGGCTGCATCGCGTCCGCCGGGGCCAGAGCCTGGCCTCGCTCGCGCGGCGTTACGGGGTCAGCCTGGACGGCCTCGCCGCCGCCAATCGCCTGAGCCCCTCCAGCAAGCTTCACAGCGGCATGCGCCTGCGCGTTCCCGGGCGGCGCTCCCACGGTAAATCCCGGCATCGTGGCGGCTCCCGTAGATCCGGCCGGAAGTCCCGGCATCCTGCTCGCCGGGGCAAGTCTCATTCCCGTACCCGGGGCCGTTCCCAGCACCGCGCCCGGTAGCCTGTATCGTGGCCCCCCCCCATTCCGGTTCAGGGGCAACGCAGCCCCCGCCGTGGATTTGATTATTTGCGCTGATACACCAGTAAGGGGTCGTAAAGAAATTAAATGAACAGTCTGACCGCCGATTCATCCCGACTGGCTTCGTTGCTCGTAGCTTACATGCCGATGGTGACTGCACAC
>JAYVQF010000043.1:0-11097 GCA_043777195.1 Thermoanaerobaculia bacterium | reverse complement strand
CGGCTGGGAGAAATCACTTTCGTGACCCGGCGCATCGCCGCCTGGCTGCGCGACATTGATTTCGTGCCGGCGGACAATTGGCGCAGCGCCCGCGGCTTGCTGCGCCTGCTCATTCGCGCCCGTCCGCAAGTTTGGGAACTTTCGTTGCTGCTCGGCGTGGTGCATCAGGCGCGATGGCGGGCCGGCGCCAGGCCGAAGCCAAGATTGAAAAAATAAAAATATTTGGCCCCTAAGTGAGCGGCCACTGATCTCCACCCCGGCAGTTTCCGCCCGGGCTATTTCCTGCCGACGAGGCGTCCGAAGCGGCGCGCGATCCAGCTGGCGAGTCCCTTCTCCTTCAGCATCGCGTTGGCGAACTGGTCAGCGAGGGTGGCGGCGCGGTGCAGATCATTCAACCGGCGCGCAAGGTCAGCCCGTTTGACTTCACCCAATTTCGGCGGCGGGGCTTCGGCCAGACGGGCGGTGAGATCGCGCAAGAAGATGAGCGCCGGCGCCAGTTCGCGGCGCTGCCGTTCGCGCAAAATGGTCTTAACCACGGTTTCCACATCCAGTTCCGCCTCGTAATAATTGCGGCGGTCGCCCGCCACGCGCACCGCGCGAATCAGCCCCCAGTCGCGCAGCGCCGCGCAGCCCGCGCCGGCGGCGGAAGGCGAAAGCCCGCAGGCCACGGCAATTTCTTCGATGCAGGCCGGCGCGCCGGTGGCGAACAGCCAGCCATGCACCACCGCCGGGGTCCGCCCCAACCCCCAGGCTTGTCCCTGTTCCGCCCAATGGGCGACCAGTTTCGCGATCACTTCTTCATGGACCGGGTCGCGGACGAGAACGGGAACCAAAGATAATTTCATGGTGGGGAGATGATTTTACCGTGGGGGGCGGCGATGCCCGTCATCGTCACCGTGACCGTCAAGAAATAAGGTCGCGCAGCGACACTGCAACTAACAACAAAGACCAACAACCAACAACTGCGCAAAAGCGCGCTCCTACGGCGTCGCGCCGCACTGATTGACCGCCTCGACCGCGTAGAAATGGCTGAGGCCGTCATCGGGCTCGGAATACTGGTTGATCGTCGGAGTGGAGACGATGGTGCCGGGGGTGCAGCCGGTTGTCGTCGGAGCGCAGCGTTTGACATTGTATGAGCCGACGCCGTAGATGCTTGACCAGTTCAAATTGATCGCCGTGGATTTTCCTCCGCGGAGGGAATTGCCGGGGCTGGGTGCGGAGCCGGGGGTGTAGATGCCCCCCGTCTGGGTGGCTCCATATGCATCGTAACCGCTCCAAACGAGCATGTCATTTCCCGTCCATACCGCTCTCTGGTATTCTCGCGCACTCGGCACATTTGCGCCTATGGAGGTAGGCAGCCAACTGTCGTTATCAGGTGTGTAGTGGCCGCCCGTATTCATGATAGACCCCCCATATCCACCCCAGATGATCATTGCAGTGCCCGACCACAATGCAGTGTGATGATATCGTTGAAAGGGGACATTCGTACCCGTAGATGTACGAAGCCAACTGTCAGTGGACGGATTGTAGCGACCTCCGGAGCTGTAGCCATTGATGCCACCCCAAACAATCATTTCGGTTCCTGTCCAGACGGCAGAATGGCGCAGTCTTCCGACCGGAACGTTTGCTCCTGTAGAGGTGGGCTGCCAGCTGTCGGAGATGGGGTTGTATCGCCCGCCGTTGTTAAGGTATCTGCCCCCAAAGTCAGCGCCACCCCATATGATCATTTCACTGCCGGTCCAGATAGCTGAATTATTTTGTCGTAGAACCGGAACATTTGCGCCGGTGGAAGTGGGCAGCCAGCTGTCATTTGCGGGGTTGTACAGGCCGCCTGTATTGCCTCCATAATTGCCTCCCCAGATGATCATCACATTGCCAGTCCAGACCCCCTCATGGAACTTTCTTGCGGCAGGGACATTAGTCCCGATGGAGGTCGACAACCAACTGTCACCTGTTGGGTTGTATCGACCGCCGTTATTGAACGGAGCAATTCCATCGGTGCCTCCCCAAACGATCAAGTCACTGCCAGTCCAAAGGCCGTTGTGACCATACCGGGGCGTAGGAAGATTCACCCCGGAGCCGGTGCTTTGCCAATTGTCGAGAGCGGGAGTGTATCTGCCTCCCGTGCTCAAAGGCGCCCCATTGTATCCTCCCCAGATAATCATTTCATTGCCAGTCCAGACAGAAACGAATAGTTGCCGCCCAGTCGGAATGCTTGCTCCCGATGAGATTGGGAGCCAACTGCCTAATGATGGGTTGTACCGCCCGCCAGTATTCAAATAAGCCCCGTTATAGCCTCCCCAAACGATCATCTCGGTTCCCGTCCAGACTGCACTATGAATGCTGCGCGCAGTTGGGTCGTTGCCGCCCGTTGATGTGGATAGCCAGCCATCTGTCATAGGATCATACATGGCACCACTGTTCAGATAGCCACTCCCGTTACTTCCTCCCCATACAATAAATTTTGAGCCGGTCCAAACCGCGGAATATCCAGACCGCGCGGTGGGAGTATTTGAGTCCATGCCAGTTGTCGACCAACTGTCTGTCGAAGGGTTGTATCGACCCCCAGTGTTCAGGTTGCCACTGCCGTTGCTCCCTCCCCAGATAATCATTTCACCGCCAGTCCACCAGGCAGAATGGAAAAATCTTGCGACTGGAGAATTCACTCCAATTGAAGTAGCCATCCAAATGTCAGTTGCTGGTTGGTACCGTGCGCCACTGTTTAGATAGCCACTGCCGCTGTTTCCGCCCCAGATGATCATCTCATTGTTCGTCCAGATCGCAGAATGGTGATAACGCGCAACAGGCACATTGGCACCGATTGAAGTCGGCATCCAGCTATCGGACATAGGATTGTATCGACCACCGGTATTGAGTGACCCGGAGCCGGATCCACCTCCCCAGACGATCATTTCACCATTCGCCCACACAGCGGAATGGTCATATCGCGCAACTGGGACGTTTAAATTAGTGGAGGTGGCGAGCCAGCTGTCTGAAACAGGATTGTATCGACCACCCGTGTTCAAGGCACCGGCATTATTGCCCCCCCACACGATCATTTCATTGCCTGTCCAGACAGCGGTATTGTCGGAGCGTGAAAATGGAGCATTTGCG
The DNA here is from genome assembly GCA_043777195.1 of Thermoanaerobaculia bacterium. Classification (GTDB taxonomy): domain Bacteria; phylum Acidobacteriota; class UBA4820; order JAYVQF01; family JAYVQF01; genus JAYVQF01. The sequence goes on along the minus strand of JAYVQF010000043.1, from coordinate 7,983 downwards.
TCTGTGGCAGTGACTAGCCAACTGTCGGTTGCTGGATTGTACCGGCCGCCCGAATTAAAGTAAGTGCCGTTGTAGCCGCCCCAGACGATCATTTCGCTTCCTGTCCAAATGGCGGAATGTAGATAACGTCCGCTTGGCGGCGGTTGATTGACATTTCCATTCCAAACATTGCATCCGGGCGAATTAAGAAAGCCTGATACATGTAAAGTGAATAAATGGAAATGGACTGGGGACAGAGATTCAAGGTTCAAATTAGCTGATTCGCCCTCCCACCATTTTGAAAACGAAAATTTATCAATAGAAATGGACTCGGTCTCAATCCGGCTATCTGTGACTGCCACCACCCGCGTCAGGATGAAATGGTCGGGAGTTTCAGAAATCTTCCCCTCGCCCCATTCAGGGGGAGAGGGCAGGGTGAGGGGGCGGTCGGGATCGCGCAGTGGGTTGAATCGATCCGCCCTGAGGTAACGGTCAGCCCCCTCACCCGGAGCCGCGCTCCGCGCGGCTCCGACGACCGGCCCGGCTATCGGACGCTGCGCGTCCTCCCAATCGCGCTGCACTTCGCTTGCGCTCTTGGAGCCGGGAACCCCCCACCCTAAAGGGGGCGAGGTCATGAGTGCGGAATATCGCTTCTTTAAGGACGCGAATTCCTCCGCGTCCACTCGCCGCTCGTCGGGAGACTGGCCGGGACGGCGCAGGTCGCGGTCGGCGGTTTCGTCGAGGATGTATACGGTGTGGTGGTATTCACCGCCGTATTTTCTGGCAATCCCCTCTCCCCCTTCAGGGAGAGAGGGCAGGGTGAGGGGGAGGTTGGAAACGAACGGCCGCTCGAATTCATGCGCGGTGCGGTTACGGACAGCCCCCTCACCCGCGTCGCTTCGCGCCGCGACCTCTCCCCCTAAAGGGGGCGAGGTGAAAAATTGGTCGCGCGAATTCTTTCCATTTTCGAAAGCGAGATAAGAATTCCATTCCGCAGCCGCCGCTTCAGCCTTCGCGCGTGCCGCCGCGTGGAACCTCGTGTCATTCGCATACCAATTGTGAATCAACCGATCGGCGAGAGTCTCGCGCGCAAGGGACTCGGCGATGAGATGGGGGTCGTTGTGCAGCGCCTCGAACAATTCTTTGAGGGTTGCGGGATCGCGGGTCTGTTTCGCCATGCGGACTAGTTCGGCCTGGAGCATTTCGCCGGTGACGGGATGCTGCCAGAATTTGTCGAGGGCGACGGATTTCTTGAGGGAATCGGTAACCTTGGCCTCGATGACGGCGGCAGGCACCATCTGCTCGAACGGCGGCTTGGGGCCGGGGTTTTCCTTCGGCCATATGCGGTGGTTGTAGAAGACCCGCTCGATCTGGGTTTGCGCCCAGATGCGTGTTTCGAGATCGAGGAGGCCAGTTTTGAAATACGCGGGGGTGTTGTCGGACTGCGCGTTATTCGTAGGGACGATTGGCAGTCGCCCTTCTCCGGCTTTCGTGACGGGTGGTTCTCCACCCCGAGGGCGAGTGCCACTCGCCCCTACGATAGGAACGGCGGAAACCGTGCCCAGCAGGGAAGCGGTGATAAGCCACCGAATGCGCATTGATCCATCATACGCCGGTTCGGCATGAGGCGCAAGCGAGCGTTGATGCCGTTGGGGCACGATGCCCGTCGTTCACTCTTTTGGCATCTTATCTTCACCCTTCGTATGAAACTTATTCATCGCCGCCTGCGGCCCTTCGTGCAGAAAGCAGAGCAGCGCCTCGCTTGCCCGCTTGATGGTGGCTTTGTATAGCGCCTCCTCCTCGGAAAACGGCGCGGAGAGCACGAAGGTTGCGGTCGAATTTTTCGGGACATCGGCCTGAATCCCGAGGCGCAGCCGCCAGAAGCCGGATTCGCCCCACTCTTCGCCGATCGAGATCAGGCCGTTGTGGCCCGCATTGCCGCCGCCTTTTTTGAACATCAGGCGCCCGACGGGCAGATCGAGTTCGTCGTGGCAGATGAGGGTCCGCTCCGGGGGGATTTTGTAAAAGCGTGCAAGCGGAGCGACTGCGCGGCCGGAGAGATTCATGAAGGTTTGCGGCGCGCAAAAAATCACCCGCTCCCCTTTCACCTCGGCCTGCGCGATGAGGCTTTCGAAAGCGGGCTTGCCGCGTTTCGCCTTGAGCGCGGTGGCCGCAGCATCCATCACCCACAGGCCGTAGTTGTGGCGGGTGCGCGCATATTGCGCGCCGGGATTGTTCAGGCCGGCGATGAGCCACATGGAGGGATAAGGATGACGGCGGAAGGATGAAAAATAAAAAATGAAGGATGAAAGGAAAGCGATGGACGATGAACGGTGGAAAGATAATGGCAGCCGGCTCAGCGGCGGCGGGGATAGAGGCGTTCGGCCTCGTCGGCGCCGTCGTTGCTGAGCCGGTCTGCCAGTTTGTTCTGCTCGCGCGGAATGTGCACCGCCCGCCAGGAAACAAATTGCGCGAGTAGTTTGCGGATTTCTACCGCGAGGGGCAGCAGATGGGGCGCCTTGATGCGATATTCGCCGGTCAGCTGGCGGATGATCAGTTGCGAATCGGCGCGAATTTCCAGGTCGGTGACGCCGTGTTTCAGCGCCAGCCGCACGCCTTCCAGGGCGCCGGTGTATTCGGCGACATTGTTGGTGGTGTCGGGCAGCGCGCCGGAGGCTTTGGCGATGACGGAATGATCGTGCGCCGCAACCAGCGCCGCCCCCCAGCCGCTGGCGCCGGGGTTGCCGCGCGAAGCGCCGTCGGTGTAGAGCAGCGCGGATTTTCGCGCCAGGGCGGATTCGAAAAGGCCGGACATCTTCCTATTTCGACTTCTTATTTCGACTGCGGCGAAGAATTTGCGGGAACCTTTTCGCGCATCAGTTTGGCCTTGATCTGCTTGAGGTGGCCGCTATCGTCCTGCATTTTGGCCACCTCGGCGTCAATGCGCTGGATGGTCTGGCCGAGGTCCTTCCCGAGCGAGATGTAATCGCGCATATCGTTGAAGAAATTGCCGGCCTCGGCTTTGCCGTGACGGGTGCCCAGCGTGAACCCCGCGAAGAAGGCGAGTGCGACCAGGATCGCGGGCAGGAGGATGGATTTGAGGTTTTTCATGGGAATGCTCCGGGATTGAAATTCAGCGTTTGTCGTAAATCAGAAACAGCCAATTGAGCGCGATGGCGCCCAGCAAACTCCAGCGTAACCAGCGACGATGGGTGAAGAGCGCGTCATAGAGCGGAATGCCGGTCCCCGTGCGCCATTCCCGCCGGGCGTCGGCTAGCCAGTAGAGGATCGCAGTCCACAACAGGGCAAAGCCCAGCGGCTGCATGCGCAGCGCCGTCAGCCATTTGCCCTGAAACAGCGCCATCGCCATGCGCGTCATCCCGCAAGAGGGACAGGGAAAACCCGTGAGCAGATGAAAGAGACAGGGCGGCGTGGGCAGGCGTAAAAAAACCCAGCCTGCCGCGCCCGCGCCCAAAAGAGCGAGCAACCCGAGCGCGCGCATGCCGCCGGGAATGCGGCGGGTGGACGGCGCGGAGATCGTCTCAGGCCCTGAGCGCGACAAGGCGGGCGACAGGGCGGGGGTCAGGGCGTTATTCGCGCGCATTCATCACTTCCCCGCCAGAATTCCCGCGCCGCCGACAATGGCGAATACCATCACCAGTACGGCGCCGCAGGTGCAGAGAAAAATCGCCAGGTAATAGAACAGCACCGCCAGCACGCCTTTGGTGGGCAGTTCACGATGCGCGGCGCCGACCAGCACGAACTGCAAAATCAGGGTCCAGATCCCCCCCGCAAAACTGCCGCAGAACGGGATGATGGCGAAGAGCATCGGCGCGCATGAATAACAGAGCGCTTTGAGCGTGGCCGCGTACCCTTCCTTGCCGCCGCCCAAAAGGCGCAGAAAAAAATGAATTACGCCGGCGTTGAGTAGCAAAAATGGCAGGCCAAAAAGAATGGCGGCTGCGGCAACGGTCATGGAAAAAGTCAACGAAGGATGCTGAAACATTTCAAAGAGCCGGGAAAATTTTTCGGGGACGCCCGGCGGCATGGGCTGCCCGGCCGGCATCACCTGATGTATCGCCCAATTCCAAAGTTGTCCGAAAAAATGCGCGGGAATCTGGATGATGAGAAAAAAGGCCAGCGCGTTAAAAAGGCCCTCACCGGTGCGCTGCCCTTGCAGCGTGGCGATGGGATGGGTGAGCACGGCCTTGACGGTCGCGAAGAATGAACGCAACCCCGGTGCCGCCTCAAAGGGAATCTGCGGCAATTGCGGCACGGGCGGCAATGCGGCGGGATTCCAGGCGGCTGAGGCGGGGGCGGCGGAGGCAGGAGAGGTGAAAACCGGCGCATCGAGAAGCGGAGACGGGGGCAGGCCGGGCGCGGCGGCGGATGCGACCGGCGCCAGGCTCGCGCCGCAGTAATGGCACTGGCTCGCGTCCAGTTCGGTCACCGGTTGACCGCATTGCGGACAAAAGTGGATCATGGGGAGATTTTACGCGCGGGAGCGGGAAGAGTTGCGCCCCCTTAACACCGCTCAATGACCGCCGCCACGCCTTGGCCGCCGCCGATGCAGAGCGAAGCAACGCCGATTTTTCCGCCGCTGCGTTTGAGTTCGAGCGCCAGCGAAATCAGCAGCCGCGCGCCGCTCGCGCCGACGGGATGGCCCAGCGCGATGGCGCCGCCGTGGACATTGGTTTTGTCCCAGTCGAGCGCGCCCCAGGGTTTGCTCAGGCCCAATTCTTCGCGGCAGAATTTTTCGCTCTGCAGCGCCGCATCCACGGCGAGACACTGCGCGGCGAAGGCTTCGTTCACCTCCACGCGATCGAGCGATTCGGGTTTCAGGCCGAGCCGGTTGCAGAGCTGCGGCATGGCGTAGGCGGGGCCGAGTCCCATGCGCGCGGGGTCGCAGCCGGCGCTAATAAATCCCAGTACTCGCGCCAGCGGCGCCAGGTTGTGTTTTTTCACCGCCGCTTCGGAGGCCAGCACGAAGGCCGCCGCGCCGTCGGTGATCTGCGAGGAATTGCCGGCGGTGACGGTGCCGAATTCGCGGGCGAAGACGGGGCGCAGTTTCGCCAGTCTTTCCGGCGTCGAATCGGCGCGCGGGCCGTTGTCCGCCTCCACCCAGTCCGCGCGATCGGGCGAGGGCAGGCCGATGATTTCATCCTTGAAAACCCCGCTCATCTGCGCCGCGACGGCCCGCGCCTGCGAGCGGGCGGCGAAGGCGTCCTGCTGAATGCGGGAAATATTCCATTCCTTCGCCAGGGTCTCGGCGGTCTCGCCCATGTTCTTGCCGCAGGCGAAATCAGTGAGGCCGATCATCAGGCCGATTTCCGGCTTGAAATGGCGCGGCCGGAAGCCAGCCAGGACGCCCAGCTTCTGCCCCAACGATTTGGCTGAAAATAGTTTTTCAAACTGCGCTTTTGCCGGCCGGGAGAAAAAGAGCGGTACTTGCGACATGGATTCGGCGCCGCCGCACAGGACGATCTCCGCCTCGCCCGCGAGAATTTTCAGGAAGCCCTCGTGACCCGCAGACAAACCCGAACCGCAATTGCGGTTGACGGTGAGCCCAGGGGTTTTTTTCGGCACGCCCGCCATCAGCGCGGCGACGCGCGCGACATTGGTCGCCTCGGCCGGGCCGGCGATATTGCCGAGCACGACTTCATCCACGCTTTCCGCGTTCACTCCCGCCCGCGCCAGCGCCTGCCGCAGCGCATGGGCGCCCAGATCATACGCCCCGTAATTCCTGAGCAGCGTGCCGGCGCGGGTGAAGGGGGTGCGGGCGCCATGGACGAGGTAGACGGCGGTGGACATGCGGCAATTCTAGACCGCGATGAGACCGCACGCCGTTCGCGCCGGGGAGCGCGGCGCGGCGGACGGAAGTTTTCTGCCCTCCGCTAATTTCCGGGCCAGCCTGGTTTTTGTGCGCTATCCCTTCGTCTGAGCCCAATTCTTTCCCTGCCTGACTTCCGCGGTGAGCGGCACTGAGAGTTTGCCCGCTGATTCCATGCTCTCCCGCAGCGCTTCCGTGGCAAGCTGCGCCGTCTTCGGATCTCCTTCCAGCAGCAATTCATCGTGCACTTGCAGGAGCAGTTTCCAGTCCAGCTTTTCTGCATGCAGCCGGTTGTTGAGCGTGATCATCGCGACCTTCATCAGATCCGCCGCCGAGCCCTGGATGGTGGCGTTGACCGCGGCGCGCAGGCCGGCCTCGCGACGCATGTGCGGCAATTGCGCGAGACCCTTGAAGAACCGTTTGCGGCCGAGGATCGTGGTCACCTCGCCTGCGTCGAGGGCCAGCGCGCGGGTGGCGTCGATGTAGCGTTTCACCCCGGGAAACTTGGCGAAGTAGGCTTCGATGAACTGGCTGGCCTCGCGCGGGGGGACGCCGATCTGGCGGGCGAGGGTGAAGGCGCCTTGTCCGTAAATGATTCCGAAGTTCACGGTCTTGGCGGCGCTGCGCATTTCATTCGTCACCGCGCCCGCCATCACCCCGAAGACACCGGCTGCGGTTTCAGTGTGAATGTCGCGAACGGCGGCGAAGGCGGCGATCATCGCTTCGTCCTGCGCGAGATGGGCCATCAGCCGAAGTTCAATCTGCGAATAGTCGGCACCCAGGAGAATCCGCCCCGGCGCGGTGATGAAGGCGGTGCGAATGGCATGGCCCCACTCGCCGCGCGCGGGAATGTTCTGCATGTTGGGATCGCGCGACGACAACCGCCCGGTGGCGGCGCCGGCGGGATCGAAAGTGGTGTGGATGCGGCCGTCGGCGGCGATGTATTCCGGCAGCGCGTCGAGATAAGTGCCCTTGAGCTTCGAGAGTTCCCGATGTTCCAGAAGCACCCGCGCGATTTCATGTTCTCCCGCGAGCTGTTCCAGCACCTCGGCGTCCGTGGAATAGGTTTTGGTTTTGCCGGTGCGCTTGACGACGGGCAACCCCATCTTTTCGAAAAGCGCCTCGCCGACCTGCTTGGGCGAAGCGAGATTGAAGGCCATGCCGGCGAGCTCATGCGCGCGGGTTTCAATCTCCGCCAGGCGGATGGCGAATTTTTCCGAGAGGCCGCGCAGAACGGGCAGATCCACGGCGACCCCGGCCGCTTCCATTTCATAGAGCACCCGCAGCAGCGGCCGCTCCAGTTCGTCATGCAGTTTTTCCAATTGCCGCGCCGCCAGCTTTTCCCGCAGCGCGATGGCGGCACGGAGCAGCAGTCGCGCCTCTTCCGCCGGGGCGGCGGCATAGGGCAGGTGCAATGACTGCGCCAGCACGGGAATCGACCAGTTGGGCTCATCGGGGCGCAGCAGCGCATCCATCAGCAGCGGATCTTCGCCGCCCGCGAATAAATATTCCGCAAGCAGGGGAAACCGGTGCGCGGTAGTTTTGAGATCGGCGACGACAAACGCTTTCGCATCGGCCAGCGCAGGAATGAAATCCCGCTCAGACCCCAAAGCGCTGACCGCTCCGGTTTCGTGTGCGGCGGTGAGGCGCAACTGATCTTCCTCACGATTCATGCGAATGCCGGTGATCTGCGTGCGTAGGAACAGGCCGAGGCTGTCCAGCGAAACTTCACGGGTTTCCAGCGGCGGCCCGGCATCTGCCCCGGCGGAGGCGGGGATTTCTTCAGCGGCATTTTCAGCGGCAAGGGCGCCGGAGCCGCCCGCAAATTCATCGCGCAGGGTTCTGAAATTCCATTCGCTGAAAAATTTCACACAGGCGGCACGGTCGGGAGGCTGCGGCGTGTAATCCGCCGCGGAAAATTCGACCGGCGCGAAGCGTTCGACACTCGCCAGGCGGCGCGAAAGCAGCGCGAGGTCGCGCTCCTTCTCCAAATTCTCCTTCTGCTTTCCCTTGAGTTCATCGAGGTGCGCATAGACGCCGTCGAGCGAATCATATTTTGTGATCAGCGCCTTCGCGGTTTTCTCGCCGATGCCGGTGACGCCGGGAATGTTGTCGCTGGCGTCTCCCATCAGCGCCAGGGTGTCGATCACCTGATCGGGGCGGACGCCGAATTT